>JAQVIE010000032.1 GCA_028695895.1 Methanospirillum sp.
GTTATTGTTATGTTCATCTTCTATTCCGGCATCTTCTTTTTCCTTTCTTTTAATCCATGTTGCCAGTGTTGCAATAAGCCCTGCAACACAAAGACCTAATAGAATCCCAAAACCAAGTATAACAGGTGGTTCCCTTGTTGTCCTGTCAATTCCTGATATAATACCATCTTCTGTTTTATAATTCTGAGTTTTATTCGCAGGTTCTGCTATTTTATCTGTCAAAAGGGTTATTATCGGTTCAATTGGGATCGTTTCAGGTTTTTGTGTCTTTTCAGGGAGTATCACTGTTGGTGTAATGTCTGTAGTCAATGTCGGATAAGGTGTGATTATTACCGGTTTTGTAACCTGAAGAATACCTGAAGCAGTCCCCTGAGAAGATACTGCCTGGATAAAAACCTGGTATCTTCCCTCGTTAAGTGTTCCGGCAGGAATATCAAAAACAAATTCCTGCTCTTCTTTTGGGCCCGGGTATACTGATGTTGTACCAGAATAGCCATACCATCCACCTGCCTTGCCTTTAGGTATCGGTCCGAATTGCTCGTCTGTTATCTCAATAAACAGGCGTGATCCTGGCGCAAGGTTTGTTGTACCAGATAATGTCACAGGCGCTTTGGTAGTTGCATTCAATGAATCAGATGAAATAGCAATCTTTGGACTCTGGATAAAGATTGAGTACTCTGTGTATGTATCATCAATGAACTGACTTTGAAGGGCTGACATCAGGGCAGCAGCGGCTGCAGGACCCTGCAAAGCACCAGGACCTGCAATTCTGAACACCGGGGCACCATACCAGGGAGTAGTTCCAAGGATCGTCTCGTGGTTCCGATCAGGCCAGATATCAAAGTTACCATTTGTCATGGGATGCTGGATGATGACATAATATTCTCCTGGTGCCATATCCCTGGTGACAGAAACGGAAAGATCATAAGAGAACCATCCACCATGTTCAGTCTGCACTGTATCATACCAGAAATAATTTCTGCCAAAAATCCAGATCGCAACCCCTGCATCAGTTCTACCTCCTGAAGTTCCTGATATCGTCAGTTCATCGCCCTGGGCTACGGTCATTCTTTTGTCTGAAACAGAGACATAAGGCCGTTTCAATGTGATGGGTATTGCCTGCCAGGATGAACTTTCAAGGTGGTACCTGTCTCTTGGGGCAGATACCGCATAGATTGTATATGTCCCAGTATCAATTCCAAGATCATTTGTAAAAAGCCTGTATTCCCAAGTCTCGCAGTCTCCGGAAGCAACCGTGAAACTTCCCGGGTTTCCGTCAGTTACCTGCCGGCGTGGTGCATCAAGTCTGCCACCTGCTGATGGAAGATTTGGACCGGTGATAAAAAGGTACGTCTCACAAGATCCGGTGTTCCTGCCTTTGAGCTTTATCTCATCACCAATGGTATAACTTCCGTCGTCCGTAGATAATGAAACAGAACCTTTTATAACCTGTACCTGGATGTTATCTGATTTAAGATTTGCCGATCCTGCAGGGCCTTCAATATGTATGGTATATCTTCTGTCATCTGTCTCCTGTGATGTGTGAAATTCTATTGTTCTTCTCCCATTCCGATCAGGAATAACCTCTGCGTAATAATATACCCCGCTATGCGGGAATAATGGAACAAGATCGCGAATTGTATTGCTTTTACCATATGGACGATACGAACCGATTATATATGGTCCTTCAGGATAGTCCTGCCTGATTCCCTCCTGGGAGGTTATGATCATTGGAGGCTGGTCACCAGGATACCCTGTCTTGCTTCCTCCTTCTACCCAGACAATGTAAGGAACACCTGGAGATCCTGTGATGGTCACTCCGAATGGATCTCCCCTTACAACGGTCTCTCGTGAAAGATGTAATCCGGCTCTTTCAGTTCCAAGGGTTACTTCCGTTCCCCGGAGTGTATATCCTCCATGATAAGACCAGAGATTGTCTTCCATCCTGTTTACAGTAAATCCTGGTTCAATTTTATACAGGCCGGACTTATATCCGCTCCAGCCGGTATCCCATCCACCACTTTCAACAGGCGGAGTATATCCAAGTTCCCCTGTCGGGATAAATGAACTAAATGAGTACTGCCCGCCACCAGGTGTCATCACCCCGGCAAGCGTCCCTCCCTCTGGTGTTTTTATCTGGATCTTCACTGGTCCGTCATTATAGGAAAAATCCGGTCTCCTTGTAATTCCGGCAAGGTTAGTCTCAACCTGGATGACAAGTGGCGTTCCCCTTGATACGGTCCCAAATGACCTGTCTCCCATTGTGTTTCGATCCATGATTTTCAGGGATATTCGTGGGTTTCTTACGATGAAAGCAACCTGACCCGGCATTCCCCTGACCTGGTCCCACTGGTACCATGCTCCAGTTCTGTCATAAAAGAGGTCAGGAATAACGCTAAACCGCCCCTGACTGACCTGCATAATTTCAAGTGGCTGGTCCCGTCCTGGAGAAGAACCTGCCGGAAAATAAGCAATGGATGTATATGGATAGGGGATAGCGTAACTGATGTCAAGTCCTTCTTCCCCAAGATAGACCTCCCCACCAGGTGGAATTACTACTGGATCAGCCAGAATCGGTATGCAGAATATCACCAGAATAAGTAAAAACCCCAACAGACGAGAATGCATATTGCAGGCTTTGATTCAGAAAGGGATGAACTTTCCGGGTATGGACAATCTACCCGCTTATTTGTTTCCTTTCTTTTTTCAAGTTATTACTGGTTTTGAATGGATTATTTTTTTTTGCAAGTCCATGCCTGCTGTTGTATTCCACCTGATAGTATAAGCCTGTCAGTTTCGGGTAACACATAAAAACGTGCATATTCTTTATCCCTGGTACACCCCATTCAGGGTTATTAAAAAGGGTGTGTGGGTAAGAATTAAGTGAGATATAGAATACTATATAAAATCGTCTGTTCATAATTTGGGTGTTAACCTGTGTAAAAATATGGTTTTGTTACAAGATCATTCTCCTTTCCGGTAGAAAAGATGAGACTTTATTCCGGTTTTATGAACTGGCTGGTTTTTTTCGTGGAGAAAAAGAGGGATTCAATGTTTATTCACCCTGCTGAATATAAAATTCTCCTGTGTACACTGACGTTTGCCGTGCTATTTCAGTCTGGATCTGCATCTGATGGGATGAATGAATCATATGAACAATGGTTCAAAGATGGAATGCAGTTTTACCAGGAAGGAAGGCTGGATAAAGCGCAGGATGCCTATGAGCATGGCCTGGCATTTGAACCGGATAATCCATCGCTGCTCAATAACCTGGGAAATGTTCTCTCTGATAAAGGTGATAACATAGCAGCACTTGCCAGATACGAGCAGGCACTGGCAATCAGTGGAGATGATTCCATTATCCTTGGTAACATTGGCAGAACCTTGTTTCTTTTGGGTGAGTATGAAGAAGCGATAAAGATGTGCAATAATGCAATAAAGCTGGACCCTGAGAACTCAATCGCCTGGTACTATGCTGCAACCGCATATTATGAGCTGAACCGGTATGATGAATCTATAGACTATTTTCACAAGGCTCTTAATATAAATCAGTCATTTGCCCTGGCATGGAATAATCTTGGCAATGTCCATGTTCTGCGTGGTGAATACAATAAAGCATTTATGCTATATAACAAAGCCCTGGAATCTGACAGAAATTTGACCCAGGCCTGGTATAATGTTGGGAGTCTGTTTTTTGCATTAGAAAGGTATTGTGAGTCAGCAAAAGCGTTTGAAGAGGTTGTAAGAATAAAATCGGATGATATTGATGCTTTAGCACGATTGAATGCCGCATTGGAACTATGTGCATAATAAATTATCTTGTTTTTTCATCCATCCAATTATTAGACCGGGTAACTGCCTAATATCATCATTTTCAGAACTGAAAAAAACACGTTATTTCTTTATATTTTTAGAAGTATGATACCAGAGCTTTCATATCATTTGAGATAGAAAATCGTCCATGGCTTTTATAGTATGGGATGAAGTTTATGAAACTGATATCAGGTCAATTGATGAGCAGCATAAACATCTGGTATCACTTTTAAACCGAATGCTTGAGGCTTTATCCCAAAAAAAAGGCAAAGAGGAGGTGCTATACGTCATCGAAGAGATGAACCAGTTTGCCAGGTGCCATTTTCTTGCCGAGGAATTACTAATGGAGAAAGCAGGGTACCCGGATCTTGCAGAACACCGGCTTTTCCATGATGCATTCTCTTCGAAAGTGGATGATTTTTTATTCAAATACAGGCAGAATGATGAGTCTCTCTCGGCTGAAGTTACTATTTTTCTGACCAACTGGCTCAATGAACATCTTTCTTCAATAGATAGCAGATATATTCAATCTATAAAAAGCCTGGATTTACCTGATTAAAAGATAAATCAGGTTATCCGAACCAGATGTTTATAACCAAACTGGTTTTTCTGTTTTTGCAATCACCATTTTCTTCATTTATCGTCGGGAATGAATAAAGAATATTCATTATTATAATTTGATTTCCTGTATAATTCCGTCGATACTAACAATAAGTCCTGTTTCGTCAGCTACTGGTCTTCCCCGTTCACTCATAACCCTGATCTGACCATATTTATCGATAATCCGGTACTCAATCTCATATGGTTCCCCGGTTTTGATAGACACCTTTTTGGCATGCACAACCCTTTGCTTATCATCTGGAAATATCAGGGGTATAAGAGAGCTTATCTGCCCGCTTGCAAGTTCTTTTGCGGAATATCCTGTAACCGATTCAAGATGGTCATTATAAAATTCCATGTCTGATCCGGCAAGTGACACTCTGAACACGATGCCGGGAATATTCTGCGCCAGTGTTCTGAACTGTTTTTCGTTTTTTTCAAGGTTTTTTCCTGCTTCAAACCTCATAAGAGCACTTCCTATGAGAGATGAGCCAATTTCAAGAGCACTAATTTCCTTTCTGCTCCAGATACGTTCAAAATTTGATTCAAGAAAACCAACAGCACCCCAGATATCATTTTTGATCTTTATCGGAACTAAAAGCAAAGATTTGACTCCATCCGTCTCAAATATTCTCCTGTCGCTTTCGTTAAGATCTTTCACCAGTCTGTATATGGCCTTTTCGAAGGTAAACACATCTTCAATTACTGTTCCTTCCTCTTCGTTCTTTAACCTCATCGAAATCGCGGATCTGGTCCTTCCTACGATTCCTGTCTTTGCATTCCATTCAAATTCGGATTTGATGAGTTGGGCGCTGGACTGAGATGCTTTTTCAAGAAGAATAACACGACCCACGGAGATAGCTTCTCCGATTAGCCCGATAGTTCTTAGAGCTGCATCTTCGAAAGTTGCTGACTGTAAAATGTCTGACGCTGCCCTGCTTACCGCCTCAAATATTGCATTCTGTTTTCTAATTTCAAGTTCCATAACCTTCCTTTCACTAATATCACGGAGTGTTTCAATGACTCCGGTGATGCTTCCGTCAAGACCATAAATTGGAGCTGCTTTTATCCAAAGCCATATTCTGTTTTTTGTTATTGGGTGCAGGGTCTGAACATCGGCAGTGATGCGATCTCCATCAATATCCGGGTTATTGTACCGAAGCAGGACTGTTTCATCACGATATAAGATATAATCTGCCAATGCTGGTCGTTTTTGGTGATATACAGCAACCGCATAAACAAAATCTCCTTTTCCAATAACTTCTTCCTTATTTGTACCTGTTAGTTCTTCCATGGCACGGTTCCATGCAGTAACCTGCCCTTTGGCATCAAGTACAAAGACCGGGTCTGGAAGGAATTCAAGTATATCTACCAGACGTTGATGTGCTTCCTTAATGGCAGCTTCAGTCTTTCTCCGTTCTGTGATATCCCTGGTAATTGCAAGAACCACGGGTTTACCCTGAAGGTAAAAAAGGTGGGCATTCACCTCAACCGGAACCAGGATTCCATCTTTTCTGAGTATCTCTATCTCAAAAATTCCCTGCTCATTTTGCATGAATTTTTTTGCTATATCTTTTAAAAATTCATGCATGGACTCTGGAATAATGTCAGGAATAGAGAGTGTTAAAAATTCCTGGTAGGTGTAACCTGTTAACTGGCAGGTCAGGTTATTTACTTCACGGAAACGTACCTGTTTTAAGCTCTCAGTAAGCTCCATCAGGATGATTGCATCTTTTGCACCTTCAAAAAGCCGGCGGTATTTTTCTTCGCTAAGTGCAAGTTTGGTCTCTGCCTCAAGCCATGCCGTAATATCTCGCCAGACTGATATATAATCCAGGATTTCACCGGTTTCTGACATGCGGGGAGTTGTAGTTGTTTCAAACCATATCCACTTCCCTTTCAGTGTCCGAAACCTGAACGAAGAGGGGAGACGGGACCAGTTTACATCTTCTTCCTTACTCCCATTCTGAAATCGCGGCAGATCCTCAGGGTGAATGAATTCTGATATCGTCTTTCCCATAAGTTCACTGGAGACATATCCGGTTAAAAGTTCACAGGCAAGTGAAACATAGGATATTGTCCCATCTGTCTCCCACCTGATGATCATGTCATGAACGGATTCTGTAATAAGGCGAAGATTAGATTCGCTTGTCCTGATTGCATCCTGAAGTGTTTTTTTCTCGGTAATATCCTCTCCTGTTATTACAAGAGCAGGACGTTCCTGGAAAAATGAGACCGCTGATATGGTAAAAAGATACAAAGTTTCCTTTTCGTCACGAAAGATTCTGGCTTCTTCTGACCTTGTCTCACCCGGCCTGACCATTCGGATTGCTGCTACGAGCTCAGGGCCAAACAGTTCATCCAGGTGGAGAGCCTCTATGCTAAGATTTGAAATGGCTTCTATGGTGGTATTAATCATCTTTAAAAATGAGTCATTTGCCCACCTGATGGAGAGATCCATGTTCAGGATTATGAGCATATGAGGAGAAAAGTTGAGTATAGAGGATTCCAGCTGTATATCTGCTAAATAATATTTTTTTTTCTGTCCATGCTGGCGCATTTCAAGCTTACCGGATGATACCAGGTTATCAAGATATCTTGCAACAGTATGCCGGTGATGGCCTGACAGTCGCGAAATATCGGTGATACTCAGGGACTTTTTTCCCCTGGTAAATGCCTCCAGGATATTCTGATTTATTTTTGAACCGCCGGAATCCACATCTTTATGTTTTTGTTAATAAGATTTATTCTTTTGGACTCCTTTATATTTACTTATTAATGTACACAAGATGAATCTGGTATGCTCATGTGTGGGACAGGAAGTCTTCACGTCATTGAGCCGGAGTCTGCTCTGAACGCAAAATCACACACAGAAAAACAGGGACAATATTTTCATATTATATCGGATATTTTTTTACTGATTATGGTGATTACCTTCCTCGATATCCCCTGTTTTTTGAAAAAAAGTTAGCATTTTAGATTTTTTTTAAAACGGTGGATTAAAGAATCTGAATATCTGATCCAAATCGTACAGATGTTTCAGGACAACCTATTTCAAACCGCGTTTTGTGACCATGTATTTCTTCCTCTGCAATGTCCATTCCTGATAATGCCAGCATCTCTCTGACAAGACAGAGGGATGGCTGTGATATCAGTCTTTCATAAATTGAAAAATCTTTTTTCTTATCTGTATCAGCAATTTTTCGGTTATTACCTTCAATTATAATTACATACCCTTTTTCTCTGACGTGAAATGAAAAACGTATCTCAGTAGGTTTTTCATCTCCGTCCTGGAGGGCGATGATTAAATCGGAGAATATTTTCTCAAAGCAGGGATCTGCATATATCTCAATGTCTTCCGGGATGAGGTTTTCATACCTGACATACGGTCTGCGCACCGGTTCAATGGAATTTTTAATGCCATTCCTGATCCCCTGCCAGGTTCTGGGCGTTGTTGCTGTCCTGATATAATGTCTGGTATTACTCAGGGCGATCATAGCTGCATTAAGATGTGATGATACATTGATAACATCTTCCAGGGCGTCAGGTGATGATGCCTGATGTGAGAGGAGTTCTTCAGCCGGCTGTATTCTAATTCTGCAGATCTGTTTTAATGCCTCAGAAATATTTCCAATCTTTTCATGTGCTGCAGCTAATGCTGTTTCCAGCCTGTTACGTTCCTGATTTTTGAGGTGAAGTGATTCATTTGTCTGTTCTAAATCTTCAACAAGCTTTTGCAACTGCGCATTAGTGTAATGGAGTCTTTCATGGGCAACCTGTAGTTCGCTATTATTCCTGACCGCGGTTTCATAGGTTGAGAGGAGAATATTTAAGATCTGCATACGGCTTGATGCAATGGTGTGCACTTCACTTGAAAATACAACATCAAGAGGCTGGTCTGGTTCATCAGTTTCCGGATGATCTTTTGCCTGCATGATACCTGCAATTCGTGAAAAAATATATTCAGGATCATAAGGTTTAATAATAAAATTATCTGCGCCTGCTTCAAGCCCCTTAATAACATCAACCGGGCTGTAAAGATGTGTCACAAGGATAATAGGGATGTTATGGAATTTTTCATGGGTTTTTACTTTTTTGCAGAGGGTATACCCGTCCATGTCCGGCATCATAACATCTGTGAGGATGATATCCGGTTTTTCTTCTTCAATCTTTGCAAGAGCTTCAAAACCGTTATTTGCAACTGTAACACGATTTTCTCTTTTTTCAAGAAGGTGGCGAAGGTATTCTGCCTGAGTCCGGTTATCCTCAACAATCAGGACATGTAATGATGTGTCAGAACTTGATCTCATAGTCGCTAATTCCTATAATACTTTTTTTGAATTATCATGTTATGGATACTGATGAAGATAATGATTTGAAACCTGGATGAAGTCACATGTTTAGTATGATTAACAAGAAAACAAGGGGTATAATTGAAAATATAAATTAACAATTAGCAATGCGAGGTTTTGAAAGGTTTATTTACAATTTATATGATTCAAAAATGCGATAGTAAGAAAAATTTCATCGTTTTTTAAAACATGAGAGAAGAAGGGGGTATCCCTCATGCCAAATGATAGAGTTAAGGTTTATTCCTGGATGATTAGTTAAGTGATGGGACTGTACCGGGTTTGTAATGTTCAGTCTCTGAAGATCCTTCAATTCCTCCAACATTTTTAATCTGAAGATTGTTTGCTTTTGCTTTTATAATTAGATTTTTTGATTCCTTGCTGATTCCATTTGAGAGTACAAGCAGGTGAGTTCCATACTCTGCCATCTCTATATCACGTATGAATGTTGCAGCATTGATATGACTTTGAAAGTCAGGAGCGAACTCTTTTAATTTTATACCATGTTCCTCTGCGAACTGTTTAGTAAAAGTATCAATTCTGCCCAGTCCACCGGAAACAA
>JAQVIE010000033.1 GCA_028695895.1 Methanospirillum sp.
TACCCTTTCGGATGTCAACAAAAAAATGAGTGATCTTTGTCTACTTTGTCGGCGAAAAGAAATTCCTTCTTTTCTTCTGAATTTGAAATATTACTTATTTTTTGCTCTTCCGGTAGGCAAGTCCCTGGAAAACGGCTATTTTCTCTCCTCCATCATCATATACTTCAACAATATATGACCCAAGTCTGTGATTTTTAGAGAATTCATAGGCTTTTGCGATAAGTTTCCCGGATTTTATTGATTTCATGTAAGTTACCGAGGTGTTTATCGCAACAGAAGGAATACCGTCGGCATTACATGCTACTGCAAAAGCAGCATCAGCAAGTGAATAAATTACTCCGCCATGAACTGTCCCGTGACCGTTCAGATGCTTTTGTGTGACTGACAGGGAAAGAACAGCCGAATTATCTGATACCGATTCCAGTTTTATTCCAAGTTCATTTGAGAAAGGATCTGCATCCAGGAATGAGGGTATATGTTCCATGATCCTTTTAGGCTTCATACCGATATTGTAGTATTGATATTACAAAATATCAACAAAAAAAATTATGGGCCCAGCCGGATTCGAACCGGCGACCTCCGCCGTGTAAAGGCGGTGTCATAACCAACTAGACCATAGGCCCGTGCGCCTAACAAGGTATACCTGAGAACATATAAGGATTTTCCTTTTTATCCTGCAAAATTGTGATGCACATGCACATTAAAAAGCCCTGATGCCATGTACCTTTGCCGGTCCTCAATCATCTCTGTCGGGCTCTCAACCGAAGAATAAAGGTTTACCTGGACCCGGCCCTTACCCATCGGTTTGTTAGAAGTTGACAATGACTGTAAAGCCATATTTTCATCAGGCATGATAAACCCGGCTGGAACTGGACAGTCATCAGACATGGCCGATAATGATGGCAAGGCCGGATTTACTTCATTCTCTCCATGTATATCACTTGGGAATTCGCACATGGCAAACAAATTACGGGTAGGAATTATCTCATTAGATCCTTCAGAAAGCGGTGGAGGCATAATGATAACCGGAAGTACCAGGAACAGAAACAATACAGGAAACAGTATTTGGTAAATTTTTCGCATGCTCCCCTCTGCATGCAGCATCCCAGGGCAGATACCGGTGTGAAACCCCACCAGCCACACCGGAGAATGCCCGGTATACACTATTTTATTGGCACACCTAAAATAGTCTCTGGTTTAGTCTTATACTCCGGCACTATAAGCAAGAATGTCCCGTCCATAAATCATCCAGGATCTGCCGACTTTTCTTGCAGGAAGTTTCTTTTCTTTAACATATCTCCTGACCGTTGAGACAGAAACACCCAAAGCCACTGCTGCTTCAGTCTGGCTGTATTCCTGGTCAGATATTATCCTAATTGAACCCATCTCCATTGCATCCATCACCGGGGCAACCGGGCGCATCGGAACCTTTACCAGGGCCTCTTCTGCAAGGTTACCAACCAAAGGAATATCAGAATCAATAATCCCGGCAGAGGGTGACATTGTCGGAACCGGGCTTGTAAGTGCAATTAGATCAGGGCTAAACAGGGATTTTTGCAGTTGAACTGGAGAACTCATCGTTTTTCCTTCAAGTAAAGATACCCGGCGTTCAAGTTCTGTAATCAGGGCTGAATGCTTTGCAACCGTCCCTGAAAGGTCAGTGGATGTTGTCAGGACATCAACTTTCCCGGCTGCTGGAACGATTAGATCAGAGAAATCCGGAACTGATCCCCTGGTAACTGCCTGAATATATAACGAGATAATATCCCGGATAAGTGCTGAAAGAGTAGATTTCTGATTCTCTGCAATTTCAACCAGTGCGCTTATACATTCCTCATCAAGAGATATTGTCAGATCCTTTCTCATGTTACCCAAGACAAAAAAGTCTTGTACACCTCCGTAGACAAGCGAATGAAAATATAAGCGATACATGAATATGGCTTTAACGATACCAGCCCTGAAAAAAACTTCCATGCATGGACAAACTCATGAACAAACATACTTTGGCAGCAAAGATAACATGTACACGCTCATGAAAAATTTATCAGGTGGTATACCAGATGCAATTCTATTTGATCTGGATAATACCCTGTGTAACTTTATTGATGCCAAGTATGCAGCATGCAGGGCAGTAACAGACTTTATTGGAACAGGAGATGAAAAAGAGCTTTTTGAGCATTTTTTACGCCCGGTTTACTCATTTGAAGACACGCAACACATCGTGGATTACATGAAAGTAAAAGGAGTGTATACCCCTGAAGACGCTGACCAGGTAACCCGGATGTTTGAAGAGATTAAAATATCCCATATACACCCGTACCCCGGGGTCCATGAAACCTTAAAGCACCTGGCATCTCTTGGAATAAAAATGGCAATAGTGACCGATGCAGAGTCTTTCCAGGCTGAACGAAGACTGAAAAAATGTAAGATTGCAGATTACTTTCCTGTAATGGTAACTCCTGACAGGTCAGGAAAAAGAAAGCCGGACCATACACCGTTCAGGATGGCACTCAGAGAACTTGCAGCATCAGGATCTATCTGGCTTGTAGGTGACTCTGTCAGAAGGGAAGTAATACCAGGGCAGGAACTGGGCTTTACAACAGTTTATGCAAGGTACGGTGACTGTTTCCCACAATATAACCCTGAATTCACGCCTGACCATATAATTGACCGGTTTTCAGACTTGTTATCCATATGGAATTTACATAACCGATAAGAAATTCACGGACCAAACCTGTAGTTGTCAGGTGGTAACAGCAGTTCAAACCTTGCACCCTCACCATATGTCCCTGCCTCCCTTATGACTGCCCCTGTAATATCTAAAATCTCAGTGGCCAGGTAAAGTCCGTAACCTTTCCGGTCTTCATAAGTTCTTGAGAAGATTCTTTCCTTGAAGTCAGGGTGAATACCAGGACCTGAATCTTCGATGACAAGCATCAGACCTTCCGGCACTTTTTCAACAAAAACCCTGATCTTTACACCCTCACCGCCACATTTAAGAGCATTTTTTACGATTTCATAAATGACCACATCAAACATGCGGTCAACATAAAAAAAAAGGCCGTTCACCTGGACATCAGAAACAATTTTTCCTGAAAATTCATGACGATTAAATATCGTTTCCATCATCTGGGCAATTTCAACAAAAGCGGGTGGACGGTTGCCTAAGTTCTGGTACGTGCGGGTAAGTTCAGCAATCCTGTGAATATGCTCGCTAAGATCCCGGCTCTTTCTTAACAGGAGATGTATCTCTTCATCATCCACTATCTCATCGATGATATCGATATAACCATTAATCCCCATCAAAAGGTTCATAATATCATGGCGGACAATGGTATTGAAGTAATTCAGTTTTTCATTTGCTTTTCTGACCGCTTTTTCTTTTTTTATGTGCTCAAAAAGATCGCAGAAATCCGGCTCTGTATCACCATTTTCACTTTTTGACCAGAAAAGAGAGAACCTGCCGGAAGAAAGACGAAATATTGTACCTGGCCAGCCTGAACCGGTTCCGGGGATAATTAGTGCTATTTTTTTAGACTCACCAGGTGTCATATCTGATGCATCCAGAATGATTTCACGAATAAAAAAAGCAACATCCGGTGGGAAAATCTCTTCAATATCCATCAGATCAGGAAAAGATTCAGAAGATGATTCGTCTATTGAAAGGTGAAATTTAAGTCTGTCCTCAAAAGTCCAGACAGTCCAGCAGACTCCGGGTTTTAGCAGAAGTTCCCAGTTAATGAGAATATCTGATATGGTTGCATCTTCCATGATATCTGGTATTATAGCATTTTTCAGAAAAACTTTATATGTTCTGATTTATCTGACTTATTATGATAAAATTATCATCAAAACTCAGAATCCTTATATTATTACTTCTCATCACAGAATAAACCTACCAGCCAGGTCAATATAAGGACAGGAAATAAACTCCCAATGAGACCGGAATTTCATCTGTATGGTCATTCACCCTTCCATTATCCTGTCTTTGAGATTGCCTGGTTGCAGCTTCAGAGGTAAAATCAATTAACCGCCTGAAAGCTAATTGATCCTTTATCAGGTTTGATTACTCCCAGGCACATTTCCCAATCTCCTATATTGATGAATCAGATCTCGTCTGGTTCAAGATCTTCAAATTCGATATCTATCAGGTCATCATCACCTGAAATATCATCATCCATCATTGACTCGTCAAGAGGCATGTCAAAGTCAGATAGTCCCTCATCTGAAAGGCCTCCGTCATGTTCATCTACTGATATATCATCAGATTCGATTATCTCGTCAGTCTCCTCAAAATCATCATCAGGTAATTCATCCAGTCCTGAATCAGACATATCTGGTTCAAGTTCTCCTTCAAAATCAAGAAGATCCCCTGTCTCGGTAACCGGTTGCTCATCAATAACTGTCTCATCATATGAATCGAAGTCATCTTCATCGATTCCGGGAAGTGATACCCCATTCTCATCAAAGTCATCAGGTAATGGCAGATCGCTTTCTCCTGCCACTGGATCAATCATTGCTTCGTCTTCGCCTGCTTCATCTACGGCAACTTCAACCGATTGAGCAGAAACCGGAACAGATACACTTGATGGAGATGAAACAGAAGTTGTTCCTGCTCCGGCTGATACCTCTTTCCTGGACGGACGAAGTGGTTCAGGAACCGGAAGTCCTTCTTCTTTTCTTCGTTCTGCCACGTATTCGCGGATACGATCACGAAGCGGGAGATTGGACCTTGGAGACTGAACAGGTATGGACTGGGACGTGACAGACGCAGTCTCTTTCTTATCCTTCTTTTTTGGCCGCCCCTCCAGGTATGGCTGAATAAAATAAAGCCAAAGACCAGTTAATGCAGCAATCCAAAGAGCAAAATATATAGCACTGATCAGATCCTTAATTCCGGACTGAAAACCTGTAAAGAAATAAAATGCGAGAAGAAGGGCTACAAGCGCCCCGATAAAGGTTATGATCATCAGTAGCTTCTTCTCAACTTTCATGAATGACCCCATCTTCATTGACACAACCGGATCCCTTTTCCGGTATTTAGTATACCAGAATATCTCAGTATTGGAATTTATGTTCTCTGGTTCCCGCCGTCCAGAAAAATCAGGACCGGATGATGATAAGCCGCTCCTCTGTCATCTCATGAATAGCAAAGTATGAGCCTTTTTTTCCGATTTCTGACTCATTTATCCTTCCATACGGCATACCATCAATTCGAAATGCAGGAATATCGTTTACTAGTACTGCACCACACCAGGATAAACCTGTAAGCATGGATCGCCAGCCCAATGTCACTGGTAAACACTCCTGCCTGAAGGACGAACCTTGAGTTATTGACCATTGCATCCGTTTCATCAAACGAATCATATGGAGTTATAGTAAGGATCGGACACTTTGATACCAGCTTCTGGATTATGTGGTCATTTATACCCCTGTACACAAAAATCCGCTGCACAGAGATACAGATCAGTCAGACACGATAATATGCGCCCTCGATAATCCTATAAACAGCGGTTTTCAGGTCTGCCAGGTATGACATTGACAACTTCTTATGAAAAGCCAGCGCGGAACATATGCTTGCAAAATTTCAGCACGTTCACCGTGAGTTGCAGACGATAGCCTGATAATACAGGCATTACCTGCCACAGGAGCAGAATCTACTTTATGACAGAGATGATTAAAGGGGAGGTATGGTTTTTTCCTCCGATAATGAGGGAATAAGGATCCATTATAGTTCATGGACTGATGATTAAAATAAAAATCCATGAGAACTTAACCAATGAAAGACAGCACCCGCAGTAAATCCAAGGAACACCGTATACAAGGATATCAGAGCTGCTGTCTTTAATCCCTGCTCACGATAGAGGACAGCTATCGTTGATACACATGGTACAAAGAGGGTGCTGACCAGGGCAAATATATAAAGCTGGATCTTTGTCATGACCTCTGGCAGGTTAGCAGTTCCTGCAAGCACAACCAAAGTCTCAAATGCCATCTCCTTTCTTAGAATGCCAAAAAGCAGGGCTGTGGATGCAAAAGGTGGAAGACCAAGGATGTCATGAACCAATGGTGCTGTTACTGCCTCAATAATCTCCAAATAACCATAAAATCCGATAAGTCCCAGAAAAACACTGCTTACCATAAGGAGGGGCATTGCAATGACTAAAAACTCCCTTATGTTAATCCATGCCCGTTTCAGGACCATAACCGGTATGGGTCTTCGAAGAGGTGGAACTTCAAGAACCATGCCAAGCTGGTTTCCTGGTGTGAACCTGGAGAGGATAAAACCAGTAAGGAGAATAAGGACTAATATGACAAGGTAAATCGAGAGTGCTGCATAAAGCCCGACAAAGACCGAGACAATACCTGCGATGATCACTGTCCTTGCAGAGCAGGGGACCATTGTTATCAGAAATGCTGCAATATGGCGTTCTCGTTTCGTGCCTATCTGCCTGATTGCCATTATTGCCGGAACATTGCACCCAAGACCGAGCACCATTGGAATTATCGCCTGACCATGAAGTCCAAACTTGTGCATAATTCTGTCTGCAAGAAATGCTATCCTGCTCATGTATCCTGTATCTTCAATAACTGACATCAGAAGATAGAAAGTAAAGACAAATGGAAATGCAATGCCAAGACCGGCCTGGATGGCGATAATAAAGGAAAAAAGGAGTTCATATACAAGCGGGTCCAGTGACGCTGCAGCAAGAGGGGCAAGCACCCAGATCTCAAATGCCTCAACAATCAGCTCTTCAAAGAATGAACCGATGAAAAACACTGCAAGTAACATGGTAAGGAGGGTCAAGACCATGATAGGAATGCCAGGAAATGGTTTTAATAACCAGTTATCAAGGCCAAACATCTCCTTTACAGGGGTTTTTGTTACAATTTTCTGTTTTATTTCCGAAGCAGCATGATGCCTGTTTCCGGCAAGAAGCATGGAGACAGGCATACGGTGTTCCTCATCCATTTCACTTGAAATGGTTTTAGCAGCCTCCAGGAGTGAGGGATCGGTTCCAATCCCCTGAAGAGCCAGAAGAGCCTTTACCCTTGTAGGATCATTGGCTGAAACCCGCATCAGGGTTCTTACAGCCGCTTCAATATGGCGGTCATATGCAACCTGGTACGTTCCGGTAGTGGCACGAAGTTTTGCAACAGGAATTATCTCGGCAATATTTTTCCCAAGAGTTGCAGAAGTAAGCAGCACAGGAACCCCGGTCATCTGTGACAGGGTTTTTATGTCAATATGTAACCCCTGTTTTTCTGCTTCGTCAGCCATGTTTAAAACAGCCATCACAGGGATATGATGTTCAAGAACCTGTAAAAGAAGATAAAGATTTCTTTCAAGATGTGTGGCGTCAAGGACTACAACAATTACATCAAAGGAATTGGAGAGGATCATATCCCTTACAAGCCGTTCTTCGTCGGCTTCTCCGTCCAAAGAGTAAATACCAGGCAGATCAGTTATTTCAACCGAAGTGCGGTCAATACATGCCACACCTGAATGGATGTCAACTGTTGTCCCCGGATAATTACTGATTTCAACCCCTATGCCGGTAAGATGTGAAAAGATGAGTGACTTTCCAACGTTCGGGTTTCCTATAAGCCCTATCTTCAATTCTCCACCTCAACAAGGACAGACCTGGCGATTTCAGGACTTATAGCAATATCACAGTCTTTTACGTTGATAAGGAGAGTGTCTGCCATACGTCGTTTGACCGTAACCCGCTCTCCGGGAATAAGGCCCAGATCTGCCAGTCGTCCACCACGTCCACATCCCCTGATTGCATCTATCCTAACCTTGTCACCATGAGAACAGTCAGCCAGGCTTTTAAAAGCACATCGTCTTCCATGATGACCCATATAACCCTGGTGACCTGGATAGTCAGGATTAACCGGACACACTGCCGGACATTCACGTTTTCCCCTTAGGAAGCGGCGAAGACGATTTATGGTATCATCTGTTGTATGATGTTCCATAGTGCAGGCCTGGGCATGAGCCATCTCATGATCCATTCCAAGCATCTCCTGCAAAAAAGTCTCAAGAACATGATGCCGTCTCATAATTGTCTCTGCAGCCTGGATCCCGGATGGACTTAAGTGATATGTTCCATCCTCTTGCTGTGTTACTTCACCGGTTTTGACAAGATCTGACAAAATTTCTTTGATCCTGTCTTCTGAAAGGCAGGTATGACATACTATATCTTTCGGTCTTCCTCCCTGACCGGTAAGTTTGGCCTGACGCATTAAAGATAATAATACATCCTCACGTTCTACAATAACCATCTTGGTACCCTTTTATAATTTCAGTTGTTTATAATCCACTAATATTGTACTTCAAACAAGTTTACTATTTATCTTTCAGGAACTTACATCTCCCTCACCATGAAGAGACAACCCGGTTCTTCAGACACAGATATATCATGCTCCATGAGAAGAACAAAAATAATCGCAACAATAGGCCCTGCATCTGAAAATCCACGTGTTATCAGGGAGATGATTATGGCAGGGGTTGATATTATCCGTTTGAATTTTTCGCATGGAGAAGCGTCCTGGCATGAAGAGGCTGTCCGGAATGTAAGAATGTTGGCTGCAGATCTTAACCGGGAGATAGGTATTCTTGTAGATATCCCCGGACCAAAGCTCAGGGTACTGGTCAATTCCCAGCCAAAGGATGTAGTTTCCGGGGATACCATCATCATTGCAGGTGAAGGTGACAGTTCTCCAGGCGCCGTCCTTGTAAGCCCGTCTGACTGCATCCCTAAGGTCAGTCCCGGAGACAGGGTTCTTGTAGGAGACGGGGCGATAACACTGCAGATTACAAAACCAGGCCCCCGGATGCTTGCAACCGTCATATCAGGAGGGACCATAAAGGAAGGAATGGGTGTTGTAATTCCTGGAAGATGGTCGGATGTTCCATATGCAGGACCACGTCTGGCAGGTTATATCAAGCGGGGAGCAGCTTTAAAACATGATTATATGGCTTTTTCCT
>JAQVIE010000034.1 GCA_028695895.1 Methanospirillum sp.
GGGTAATCACTTATCTCTCCTGAGCTTTTGGATTTCATGGAGAAATTCCCGCTGATTAGCCAGCTGGAGATCTGCCTGGATTCCAAACATGATGATCTGGATACCAACAATGATTAATGTCACCGAAAGAATTGTGAGTGGAATATGGTCAATATTTTTGAGCCAGTCAATCACGATATAAATTCCGATAATTCCTCCGGATAACAAGAAAATCAGCCCGATTATTCCAAAGTAAAACATCGGATTATTCATCTTTGCCAACCGGTAAATAGTCCGTCCGATTTTTATTCCATCATGAAAAGGATCTAATTTTGTATCACTTCCTATCCTTATGCCATATGAAACAGGCACAAATGCGACTTTGTCATCGTTCCTGACAGACTCTGAAGAAATTTCAGTTTCAATCCCGAAACCTTCTTCGTATAGACGCATTCTTTGTAATGCTGCAAGAGTAAAAGCCCGGTACCCGGTGAGAATATCATACAAGTACCGTCCATGACTGATTTTAAAGAGCCAGTTTAATACTTTATTGCCAAAAAGGTTTAAACGGCTGAATGAGCAGTGGTTAGAAGGAATAAGACGGTTTCCAAGTGCCTGGTCATAACCAGATAACAGAGGCAGTATAAGGTTATCTGCATCTGCAGGATCATATGTATAATCGCCATCGATAAGAAGAAGATATGGACTTGAAATTTGGCTGATTGCCTGAATAAATGCTGCTCCCTTTCCTTTTCCTTTTTGAACAAGGACACGAGCCCCGTATTTCAAAGCTATATCCCTGGTATTGTCAATGCTGTTGCCATCTATGACAAATATGTCTGAATATCCACGATCATGAAATTTTTTTATCAGCGGGCCAATCGTTGGTTCTTCATTCAGTGTTGGAATTAAAACACAAACCTGTTCCCTGGGAACTTCCATCATATATCTGTTATTTTAATAAGTATATAGTCTAATCCTCATATTCTGACAGAAATAAAGAGAAAAGAATTAGAAATTATTAATATATCTCTCTACCTCCCATGGAT
The DNA here is from genome assembly GCA_028695895.1 of Methanospirillum sp. GTDB lineage: Archaea > Halobacteriota > Methanomicrobia > Methanomicrobiales > Methanospirillaceae > Methanospirillum. The sequence goes on from JAQVIE010000034.1 coordinate 1,029, forward strand.
GGACTGCCTGTCTGAAAGACTCATTTTCTGCAATTGCAATTTTTGTCAGGTTTTCAACTATATGCGGACCGAGTGCATCACAGATTACTTTATCTTTTAAAAGTTCGTCGTTTGCTTCGATTAATGAACTGGGAAGCATCTCAATGCCTCTTCTCTTCTTTTCTGCATCGCTGAGTTCATATATATTGACATCAGTTGGTGGTGGTGGAAGAATTTTATTTTTGATTCCATCAAGACCTGCTGCAATCATACCTGCGAAGAGAAGATAAGGGTTACACATCGGATCAGGGCTTCGCAGCTCTGCACGAGTACTATTACCACGGGCTGATGGCACACGAATCAAAACAGAACGGTTGGCAGTACTCCATGTAATGTAAACCGGTGCTTCAAAACCCGGAACAAGCCTTTTATATGAGTTTATAGTCGGGTTTCCAAGACGTGCAAGTGCTTTTGCATGTTTCATCATTCCCCCGATATAATAGAGCATGGTTTCAGAGGTCTGATCTTCAGTAGAAGGATCAAAGAATATGTTCTCTCCATCCCTGCTTAAGGAACCATGTGTATGCATTCCGGTTCCACATATTCCTGCGATAGGTTTGGCCATGAATGTTGCATGCAGGCCTTTCATGAGTGCAAGGGTTTTTACTGCAAATTTGAAGGTAATAACCTTATCAGCCACAGAAAGAGCATCGCCATATTTAAAATCAATCTCATGTTGGGAATTTGCTACTTCATGATGTGATGCTTCTATCTCAAATCCCATTTCGGTAAGAGCAATGATTATTTCCCTTCTGAGATCTTCAGCTGCATCACTTGGTGCCAGATCAAAATATCCTCCATGATCAACGAATTCAGTGGTTGCATAACCTTTTTCATCCCGTTTGAAGACGAAAAACTCCAGTTCAGGACCGCAATTAAAAGTATATCCAAGTTTGGCTGCTTCATTCAGATTTCGTTTTAAGACATACCTTGGATCGCCCTCAAATGGCTTGTTACCATAAGTATATACATCACATATAAACCTGGCAACCCTGTTTTCAGATGGTCTCCATGGAAGAATCTGGTAGGTGTCCCAATCCGGTTTTAAAATCATGTCTGATTCATCAATTCGGGCAAATCCTTCGATTGAAGACCCATCGATCCATATGCCTCCTGTAAGGGCTTTCTCAACCTGGACTACAGGAATTGCCACATTTTTGGGGATGCCAAGGATATCATTGAACTGTAAACGGATAAATTGAACATTATCAGCCTTTATCCTGGCAATCATCTTGCTGACATTTGGATCAGACATTGAAACAAGAGTTTTAGCTGGATGCTCTTAAATATAACTGGCATAAGGTGAAGAACTGGCTTTGTAATGAGATCAAAAAATTTTCCAGGCAAATCCTCGATAATTTTTCAATCTCATGAGATAGAAGAGACCTGCATCTTCATCCGGGGTTAAATTAAATCTCTATACCCTCTTAAACATCTTTGCAAGATCCTGGCATGAGAAGGAGATTATCGTCGGCCTGCCATGCGGACAAGTCCAGGGATCAGTGGCCTGTGACAGCTGATTGATAATATCCATCCCCTGTTCCGGAGTGAGCACAGCCCCGGCCTTTACTGCACTTCTGCATGCAACAAGCCTGAGAACCTGCTCCTTTAGCCGGACAGGCCCTTCATCCTCTGATAAAATCGTTCCAATCAGCTCTCTTACTGTTTGAGGATCTTCGTATCTTCCAAGCACAATTGGAACCCCCCGCACGCACCAGGTATCCTGACCGAAAGGTTCGATGATAAAACCTTCATCGCTGAGAACCGGGAGAACAGACGGGAGTAAACCGGCCTCTGAGGGACTCATGTTTAATACCACCGGGGCGATCAGTTCCTGGGTTTTCAGGCTTTGTGACTCCTGCCGTTTTAACTGGTCATACCTTACCCTCTCATGGGCTGCATGCTGGTCGATGAGAAATAATGCCCCTGATTTATCACCTGCAATGATATACGTTTCACCAACCTGCCCTATCCAGAAGAGATCTGGAAACCGTTCATCCCTGACAGACTCCTCTTCAGCATTATCCTGTAACCTTGTCTGCAAAAGCTGGCGTGAAGTGGTCCGGTAACCGGCAAGGGTTGCTTCACATACCTGTCTTGCAACCGGGATTATCCCTATGGTTTCGTATCCGGCTGGAACAGGTACAGGAGAAGAAATGTCAGTCAGGAAGAGCTGGGTATTTTCATCTGTACTTACTGGAAGGAAGAGAAGATCTGCATCGTCAAGTGCCTTTCTTACTATCCTGACAAGCAGGTCAAGTATTTTTCTTTCTGCCGAAAACCTGACCTCACGTTTGGTCGGATGAATGTTTGCATCAACTTCTGCCGGGGGAATTTCAAGCATCAGAACCGCTACCGGCCAGACATTACCGGGAATCAGGGATCCATATGCACGTTTTACCGCTGATATCATCGCAGGGGACTGAACAAGACGACCGTTTACTGCAAGAAGGAACCTCTGCCGGTTCTGTTTTACCAGTTTCGGGAGCGAGATCAGACCAGTCACAAGAGTATTTCCATCTTCTCCCCTGACCGGAATCATCATTCCTGCTTCAGCTGGATACAGTGCACGGAAGATGTCAGGTAAATCAGAACCTCCGTGGGTTGAAAATTTTTCAAGGCCGTTTACAAGGTACCTGAAGGTGATGCCAGGATAAAGGCATGCAAATGATTCAAGTATTGAGGTGATATGAGCAACTTCTGTCTGCAGACTTTTAAGGAACTTCCTCCTTGCAGGCATATTGAAAAAAATCTCTTCAACAGTTATTGACGTCCCATCAGGTGCCCCGGTCTCGGTATGTTCCACCACCTCACCTCCGGTGATCCGAAACCTGACAGCAGTCTCTGATTCTTTTGGTTTTGTCACCATCGTCACATAGGAGACTGCGGCAATACTTGCAAGTGCCTCACCCCGAAAGCCAAGAGTCAGACATGAGAGAAGATCGTCACCAGTCCTGATTTTACTTGTGGCATGGGGAAGAAAAGCAGTGCTTATCTGGTCAGCAGGTATCCCGATCCCGTCATCTGTTATCCTGATACGGGAGATAACACCATGTGCGGTTGAAAGTTCCACCGTTATCCTTGATGATAAAGCATCTATTGCATTTTCGACCAGCTCTTTAACTATTGAGACCGGACGATCCACCACCTCACCGGCTGCAATCAGATGAACGATGGACTCATCAAGAACCTTGATATACGGTGCAGATTTGATCATGGATCTCGTGCTTTCTCCTGCAGACAGGCAAGAATGCCAAGTGCCTGCATCGGTGTCATCTCATTAATCTGAAGAGAGCAAAGTTCTTCCCGAAGTGGATCAGACATGGAGTCCATTGCAGGCACGGTTCCGGAATCAAGAAGAATCATCTGGGTATACCGCCTGACACCCCCGCCTGTCTGAACCTCCCCGCTCATTATCCGCCTCATTAACTCTTCAGACCTGGCAACCACAGATGCAGGGACTCCTGCAAGCTGGGCAACATGGATACCATAACTCCTGTCTGTTGCTCCCGGTACCAGTTTTCGGAGAAATATGACGTCTTCGTCGGTCTCTTTCACCGCAAAATGACAGTTCCTGACACGCTTAAGATCATCTTCTATTTCTACTATCTCGTGAAAATGAGTAGCAAAAAGACAACGTGGCCCTTTGGATCGCTTTCCATGAAGGTATTCAAGGACGGCTTTTGCTATGCAGTACCCGTCAAGTGTGCTGGTCCCACGGCCAATCTCATCAAGAATGACAAGACTTCTCTCTGTTGCATGATTTAGGATGGTTGCAAGTTCCATCATCTCAACCATAAAGGTACTCTGTCCTGAGGCCAGGTCATCAAATGCCCCTACACGTGTGAATATCCGGTCAACAATCCCTACCCTGGCATATGTGGCAGGGACAAAACTTCCCATCTGGGCAAGGATGATAATAAGAGCCACACTTCGCATATAAGTGGACTTTCCTGCCATATTTGCCCCGGTGATGATAAGGATCTGGTCCCCTCCTGCAGAAAGTTCTGCATCATTTGGAACAAACCCTCCTTTAAGGCTGTTTTCTACCACCGGATGCCGTCCTTCCCGGATCAGAAGAGTGGGATCATCTACAAGTTCAGGCCTGGTATACTGGTGCTTTAGAGCTGCTTCAGCAAGTCCGGCATAAAGGTCAATCTTTCCAATTGCCTGTGCTATCTCCTGAAGAGCCGGAACCTCAAGGCCTGCCTTATCAAGAACTTCCCTGAATATCTCCTCTTCAAGACCAAGCAGACGCTCATCAGCCGTTGCAATCTGTGACTCCATCTCACGAAGAGCAGGGATGGTATACCGCTCACCATTGGCAGTAGTCTGCCTTCGTTCATAATCGTCAGGAACATTTGAGAGATTTGCCTTTGTTATCTCGATGAAATATCCAAAAATAGCATTGTATTTTATTTTAAGGGATTTGATTCCAGTCCGTTCCTTCTCCTGTTGTTCAAGATCCAAAATCCACTGTTTTCCGTTCCTTGATATGGTTCTGATATGATCCAGTTCTTCATGATACCCATCCTTTATCACTCCGCCTTTTCTGACAAGAACGGGAGGATCTTCGACAATTGCACTGGTAATGAGGGCGGCAAGTGGTGTTATGTCCCTGATACCGGAAACAGCATCAATCAGTTCTTCAGGGATGTCATGTTCATTTGAAAAGAGTTTTTTCAAAGTTTCCACCGATTTTGTTGCGGTTGCAAGAGTTACGAGGTCACGCGGACTTGCATTACCATAACTAATCCTGCCTGCAATCCGTTCAAGATCAGGAAATCTGTGAATGCAGGTCCTGGTATCCTGCCTTATACCTGAGTGGCTGGTAAAATATGATACAGCATCAAGACGGCGGTTGATTGCCTCCAGAGCAAGAAGTGGCGCTGCAATCCGTCGCCGAATCAGGCGGCGGCCCATTGGGGTCAGGGTCATATCTATGGTTGTAACAAGCGTGCCTTCTTCAGTCCGGTCCCTGATATTATGCAGGATCTCAAGGTTTCTTAGAGTTACTGCATCAAGGACAAGGTGTGACCCTGCATCTGACCTGTGAACTGACCTGATATGTGATAAAGAATCAAACTGTGTTTTTTGGGCATAGGCAAGGGCAGCACCGGCAGCAACGGTTCCTGTAGGATATCCTTCGCAGGGCAGCTCTTTTGGATCAGGTATACCAAGCTGCAGGCAGAGAACCTCCTCTGCAGATGAAAGAGTAAACAGGGCAGGATCCTGAGCCGAAACAAGGGGAACAACAAGGTGCAAAAACCTGGCCAGATCTTCACTGGTTCCTTCAGGAATGATACACTCAATCGGATGATACCTTGCAGCTTCAGCCCTTATTCCATCATTCATGTTCTGCATGGAGATCTCGGTAAACTGAAAATCACCTGTTGAGATGTCAATGAAAGAGAGACCGACCCGGTTTTTTTTCAGGTCAGGATATACTGCCATCAGGTACCGTGCCTGCTCGGTTGAGAGAAGAGACGCATCTATGACAGTTCCTGGTGTGACAACCCTGACAACTGCCCGTTTTACAACCCCTTTTGCTTTTTTTGGATCTTCAACCTGTTCACAGATGGCTACCTTGTACCCTTTGTTTATCATACGGGAGAGATAGGTATCCACGGCATGGTACGGAACACCTGCAAGGGGAATTTCCTGGCCATCCGGCATCCGGCCACGTGAAGTCAGGGTGATGTCAAGTTCCCTGGCACATATCTGTGCATCTTCATAGAATGTCTCAAAAAAATCACCCATCCGAAAGAAGATGACGCAGTCAGGGTATTGCTGCTTGGCATCAAAAAACTGTTGCATCGCCGGTGTAATTTTCCCGGGTTTCACCTTATTTTCATTCTGCCCTGTTTCTTTTCGGGTTGCCGGATCACTCATATCCTGTATATATTTGTGAAAGAAAGACCAAAATGGTAACCTTGGAACTTCTGGTTTTATTTTCATTTCAGGTAGATTGGAGAGTTAAACGCAATTTTGCCCTGATAATGATAGTATTAAACATGTAAAAACCAGAAACTCTTCTATGAAAGCTGCAATCATCGGCGCTTCAGGGTATACCGGAGGCGAACTGATCCGACTGATGCAATCCCATCCCCATGTTACCATTGATGTCGCAACATCCAGGCAACTGGCAGGAAAACCAGTGACAGACCAGCATCCCCATCTCACGGGTTTTTGCAACCTTACCTTTGAAAGCCCGGATATCTCTACAATTGACACGGATATCGCATTCCTGGCAGTCCCCCACACGGCAGCCATGGCATATGTTCCTGATCTGCTTGAACGGGGGATAAAAACAATAGACCTCTCTGCTGATTACCGTCTCCCGCAGGCAGTCTTTGAAGAAGTCTATGGAACGCCGCATACCGCATGGAGAGATGTTCCTTATGGTCTTTGTGAATTGCACCGGAATGCCTGTAAAAACGCATCCTTTGTCTCAAACCCGGGATGTTTTCCGACAGGTGCAACCCTTGCAGCCGCACCTCTTGCTGACAAGGCACATACAGTCATTTATGACTCCAAAACCGGGGTATCCGGTGCTGGTGACAGTCCTTCGGCAACGACCCACTTCCCAAATGTCGGCGATAACCTGATAGCATATAAATGGACCGGTCATCGCCACCTTGCTGAGATGAAACAGGAACTATACCACCTTGGATCAAAGGCAAAATGCTACTTCACACCCCACCTGCTTCCGGTGAACCGGGGCATTCTGACCACCGCCCATATCCTGCTTGATGAACCTGTTGAACAGAAAGAGGTTGAGAAGTTATACCAGGACTATTACAGGAATGAACCATTTGTCAGGTACCAGCGTCCGTCCCTGAATTCAGTAAGAGGCTCTAATTTCTGCGATCTGATGGTAGAAGCATCAGAAAACCGCGTTGTAGCAGTATCTGTGATTGATAACCTGGTAAAAGGTGCGAGCGGCCAGGCAATACAGAATATGAACCTTATGTGTGGCTGGGAAGAGACACTTGGACTGATGAATCCTGGAATGCTTCCCTGAAAAGGAGATATAAATGATAGTTCGTGATGCAATGACCAAAGATCCGGTGACCTGCCAGGCAAAAGACTCCATTGCAGATGTTGCCGGTATAATGCGCAGCAGAAAGATTGGTGGAATCCCTATCCTTGACGAAGACAAACTTGCAGGAATTGTCACCGAGACTGATATTTTAAAACTTCTGAAGACTAAAGGACCGTCTGATGATCTCTGGCTTCCATCCCCCCTTGAGATAATTGAGCTCCCGGTCAGGGAATTTATCAACTGGGAAAATACTAAAAAAGCCCTGACTGATATCAGAGAGAAAAAAATTGCAGACATTATGAGTAAACCGGTTATCACCATCTCTCCAGGTGATGATATCGAGATTGCAGCACAACGGATGCTTGAGAAGAAGATTGACCGGCTATGTGTTATGGAAAATGACAGGCTTGTTGGAATAATCACCCGTCAGGACATTGTCTGGTCTCTTGCCGGCGGTAAAAATGCATAAGATGCAGTCGATTTGTGCAATCGACGGGGTAAAAGCAGCAGGGATTAAAAAAGGCAAATTCGGTCTTGCTCTCATTCAGGCAGAAGGAACCGCTGCAGCGGTATTTACCATGAATAAGGCAAGTGCTGCTCCAGTAATCCTCATGCGTGAAAGGATGAAAAAGGGGTACCTGACCGCCACAATTACAAACAGCGGATGTGCAAACGCCCTGACCGGAAAGCAAGGAATATCTGATGCCATGGAGATGGCTGCCATAGCCGGTGAGTAT
>JAQVIE010000035.1 GCA_028695895.1 Methanospirillum sp.
CGAATGGCAGGAGAAGGATCGTGCATGCACCCTTCGTGTTGTAAGTGAAACAGGAACAAGGAGAATTGCAAAGATTGCCAGTGGGTGTGCAAAACGAAGGAGAAGGCACCTGACCATTGGAAACAAAGCAAATGTCCTGAAATCTGATGCATACTTCCTTGAAATCTGCATGGAAGAAGCAGAAAGAGTAGGAATATCCATTAATAAAAAGTACATTGACTCACTGGTTCTTGACGTATTGCAGCATCCGGACCGGTATGATGTTATTGTGACAACGAATATTTTCGGGGATATCCTCTCTGATGCGATTGCATATCTGCAGGGAGGTCTTGGAATGCTTCCCAGTGCAAATCTTGGGCGACACCAGGCACTTTTTGAACCGGTTCACGGTAGTGCCCCCGATATTGCAGGTAAAGGCATTGCAAACCCCATTGCTGCTATAAGGTGTGTTTCACTGCTGTTCAAGTATGTTGGTGAAAAATCCTATGCCATTGAGGTGGAAAAGGCAATTCAGAAGACAATATATGACGGGATAAAGACACCTGACCTTGGTGGGACGGCAACTACCGGAGAGGTTGGACAGGCCATTCTTCAAAACTTAATTTTATTAAAAAAAGAGGAGATTGTGGATCTCTGATATTTCACACCAGCTGGTTAATCTCTGCAAACAGACGTGAAAACCTATCAACAGTCTCTTCGTCCAGGTTATGAGGAGACTCACAAATACGGTCAGAAAGGAGTTCTGCAACCCTCCACCGGTCAAAATGCTCACCCTGTCTTCTTTCCACAAGGTCAGCAACCTGAATGGCAACTCCCCGTTCTTCACTCCTGTCAGCAGGACTATTTTCTGATACCTGACCAAGGGGAAGGTCAGGATAGATGTCTTTAACGCAACGGTGATAGAGATCAGGTGCAAACAGATCCTCAATTCCTGCCCCCTGACGGTTTACAAATGAACTGTAAAGCAGCAGGCCGTTTCCGTACCTGATGTTCATGGCCGGAAGTTTATCAAGTGCAGCAGAGGGAATGTTCTGTCCTGATAAAAGCACTGCTGCCGGCTTTTTATGTGTGGACATCATGAGGGCAAGGGGAATCAGATTTGATGTTCCCCCTGCAGGGGTTATCCTGATATCTGGAGAAAGACCTGTTTTACCCATGTTCTGAAGGGCATAGTTCATAGCCTGTAAAAGCCAGAGTTCCAGGATGTCATCAACAACCAGCTGTTTTCCTCCTGACAGGACCTGGTCTGCAATCCTGGTTGCAAGTGCTGCTTCAAGGGGAAAGAGAGAATCGCGATCTGCAGGCCATTCAGATACCGATACTTTCGTAGTTCCATCTTTTTCTTCATAGATGGTCCTTACCCGGTCAAGATTATCAAGGTCTATCATGAACGGGGAGTGGGTGGAGAAGAAGATCTGGTTCTGATGAGATAGTCGTTCAAAAAGTCTGGTTGCCTGTTGCTGGGCCGTGGGATGGAGTTGAAGACCTGGTTCATCAAGCAGCAGGATGCTGTCCTGATATGCATCCCCTGACTCGACAAGGAAGATAAGATAAAAGGAAAAGAAGTACTGAAGTCCTGCACTTCTCTGCTCAAGTTCTATCTCTGAAGGATCAAGATCATCAGAGACCCAGACCCTGAAATAGTCACCGTCAATATCGTACCTGAACCTTATTCTTCTCTGTCCCCACCAGTCTTTAAACTTCTTTGTCATAAGATTTGACGCAGTGGAGAGGAGAATTGACCGTTCATCAACCTGTCTCCTGATGATAGGGTTATCATCAACAGCATTTTTATGACTTCCAAGCTGGTCAAGCTGGTCAAGATCAAGGTTTACATGCCTGAACAGGCAATTGGTGGCACGAAGACCAGGCATGTCAGGATGGGATTTTAGTGTTGCAATGAAGGTGGGGATATGAATGGCACTGTCGATTACACTGTACTGGTCAAAATAGACAAATTTTGGCAGATGCTCAATGATATATCTGTTTGCTGCCATAAGCCCTTCAAATATCTCCATCTGCCTGACCAGCCTGTACATCGGTTCGGTGACAGGGTCAAGAATATCGTGCTGCCAGGGTTCATTTGCCCTGCTCTTGATTGCATTAATTAAATCTGCAATATGCCGTTTCTGAACCTGACCATCAACCGGTACTGCTCCTTTATGTTCTTCAAGAGATGATAACAGCCCTTCTTTTATCCGTCCAAGTTCATCCCCTTTGCCTTCAGGTGCAACAAGATTCCTGACTTGTTCAATGGCACTTTCAATAGAGTAAATCAGGTCCGGAGGAGTTACAAGGTCAACCCCAACATCCGGATGATAGGTGATGCTGTATGTGCCGGTATAGTGCCTTGTGACCTCAACCGATCCAACTTCATTGCAGAGCTCAGATATCGCAGAAATATCACGCTTCTCATCAGAAGAAAGAATAAACCTGCCCGACGCGACAGGCCAGTCTGTGCGGGTGATTTCTGCCGCATACCGCTGCCTTGGGAACTCTTTCAGACCATCATATCCTTCCCCGTCTGACGGGTTAAGTTTTGATAGTGCACGGAATATTGCAGATTTTCCTGATTCGTTCTTTCCAACAAAAGTAGTAAGGTTCTGGACCGGAACCCACCCGGTGTCCTCTATGATTTTATAGTTTTGAACCCGGAACTCGGCAAGTTGCATAGGTTATCTCTCGATCTATTGCCCTATTAATGTTTTTGGGAGAAAGATTTATGACATGGAATAAAACCCATCTGATCCGAAGAAACCATGAAGAAATAAAGAAGAGATATCTGGTTTTCCAGACAATGGAGTTCCCGGACACGGAATATCTCCTTTCTGTTAAAGGTGTTATGTTATTCTGATGCAACCTGTCAGGCAGATCTCTTTTTTCCTGAAACCTGCACCAGGTATCTGCACCACACGCTTTCTTATTATGTTGACACTATAAAGGGTTTCTGATTTTCTTTTCTGCAGGAAAGAGGATATGACTTATACCAGGTTATAGCAGCTTTATCTGCGTTGAAATGACTGAAACAACTCTCCGGTTTTTATTTTATCCAGAAACAGGTTAAGTTCCAGCTGGTCCCGGTGATAGTACATGTGTGCAGAGATGCTAATCGTTTCAAGCCACCCTTGTGAGTATTTTTGTTCATCACCCTTCATTTTCAGGTTAATCTGCTCACAAATGTATTTCTGGAGATGGGCAAGCCCGAATACATTCTGTCCCCATGCAGATAACATATCATTACTCCTAAATACGCAAACCAGATTCAGATGATTGCTTTTATCAATAAGACACTGCACTATCTGCAGGCATGGTGGTTCATCAGCAGTGATATCCTGAAACGGAAACCATGTGATTGCTATTGCACGCCGGCTTTCAGGATTTGCAATAAGTCTTTTTATGATACTCTCCTGAATCTGGTCTATTCCTCCGTTTCTTCCGTCACCTTTCCAGGAAAGCTCACCGCAGGCATGGGCAGGAACGTACCCGAATTTATTAAACACGGCATCGATGGCATTTTTTATTGCTCCGGTGGATTTCCTCACGATTTCAACCTTTGCAAGCGGGTAGTCACGAAGCCTGTTTCCATATGTATATACTGCATCTGTTCCGTCGTTACGGCGCGGTGTGATTTTGTAAAGGGATGCCTGGTACTGTTCAGAAAACTTCTCCCCAAAAAGGGATGCTCCTGATCGCATAGGCTCTGCAAATGGCTCATCCACATGTATGCAGACAGGTTCTTCCGGGTCCCAGGTATATTCACCATCTTCAGTTACTCTAACCTGACTTTCACACCGTCTGGTAATTTCCCTGATTACCTCTTCATGAGCCTGACCGATACTTCTCTTCCTTATAAGAATCATGTGTAATCCTTTTTTTATCTGATTCGGGTCGATCAGGAAATCTGACTTATTCCGGCACAGATCCACCAGCTGCCGTCAATATCTGATACAAACCAGTTCTTTCCGGTAGCAGAATCAACATAAAGCCCCCCGCCAATTGCTGCAAGATCCCGCATCAACCTTATCTCACCTGAATCATGATCGTCCCTGATATACCTGGAACCGACATTGCCAGACCCTGTACTGTCTGCAAGAAGAATTCCGTTATTATCATATGCTGTAATAACCACTCCATCAAGGCTAAACCGTCCTGACGGATTGGAAAATTCTGCTAATACAACATTTTTTTCATTTTCAAGAGCAAATTCCCTGGCCATAAATGCATGATTCATCAGATTTTCCTGGGGAGATAATTCATATACAACCACCGCTTCAGTCTGGTTTACGATTGTAGAGTTATTCAGAACGGTCAGGTTCTCACCTGATACCAGGCTCACAGATGCCAGAGTAAAAAGGAGAAGTAGTAAAAGTGCTGACTGAACTTTCATGTGAGTTAAGGTTTCTTCCGTTAAGGTATCAAATTGTGCCTTATTCCATGATAATTATGAAAATGTAAGATATGGTGTGAAATTATGGAAAAATTTTATCCGGCATGTCACATCATCTTTATTGAATTTTCCATTCCTTCCTGCGCATCTTTGAGCCAGGGATCAAGAATGAGCGCAGTCTCATAAGACAAAACTGCATCAGCATACCGGTCAAGGGCAAAGAGTGCGTCACCACGGTTGCTCCATCCCCGTGCATAAGCCGGTTCCAATAATGTTGCATTTTCTGCTGATTCCAGGGCTTCCTCATACCGGCCTGCCAGTGTCAGGCACCAGGCACGGTTGCTGTATGCCTTGCTATAATCAGGATCAATTTGTATAGACTTGTCAAACATGGCAATGGCATCATCATATCTTTCCAGGTAAGTAAGGGCATTTCCTTTGTTGTTCCAGGCTTTTTTATAGTTTGGATCTATCTCAACTGCCATATCATACTGCAAAATTGCTTCCTCATACCTGCCCATATTTTTTAAAGTCTTCCCTTTCCCGTTTAATGATTCAAGATGTTCAGGATCGATGGAAAGGGCTTTATCATAAACAATAAGGGCTTCATCATACAGACCCTGATCATAGAGATTATTTCCTCTTGCTACAAGTTCATCTGTCTGGGATGCAACAACCGGCAGAGAGCACATCATCAATATGAATAAAACCAACACATATCCATACTTCATGATGAACACATTCATCTCTGATCTTATCAAACTCATCATCTGAGATCTGGTTGAATTGATGCCTGCATCTTCATATAAATTTATGTCCTACAGTTGTAACAGGCAGATACATAAAAGATGATTTCAGTTCTGTACGTTGATGATGACGATTCTTTCTGCAGGTTTTTCAAATTATTCCTGGAGAAGATGAATGGTTTCACTGTTACAACCGAACGGTCCGGATTTAAAGCACTTGAAATGATCTTATCAGGTTCATTTGAAATCATCATATCAGATTACGAGATGCCAGGTATGTCCGGGCTGGATCTCCTCAGATCGTACAAGAGTAAAGGAGTAAACATACCATTCATTCTTTTTACAGGCAAAGGAAGGGAAGAAGTCGTTATTGAGGCAATAAATGAAGGCGCAGCATTTTATCTGCAGAAAGGTGGTGATCCACCCTCTCTTTACGCAGAGCTGGCGCACAAGATCCGCCAGGCGGTTAAAGCCAGTGCAGCTCAGAAAGCCCTGTCAGATAGCGAAGAAAAGTTCAGAAGATTATTTGAGACGGCATTTGATGGTATTATCATTCTTTCAGATTTTACCATCGTTGACTGCAATAACCAGGCAGCAGTCTTGTTTAACACTGACAAGAAAAATCTTATCGGATATGATTTTCCCTTGCTGGCACCTGATTTTCAACCTGAAGGAACCAGGACCAGGGATAAAGCAGAAGAACTGTTACAGACTGTATTGCAGGAAGATGGTTCTTTTGTCACATGGAGGTTTCAAAGGCCTGACAAATCCTTATTTGATGCCGAGATAGGTGTGAGCAGGTTTGAGACAGGAGGAATTCTCTATTACCAGGCCATCATCAGGGACATTACAGAACGAATCCTTGCTGAAAGTGAACTTGAACAGCGTAATGTTGATCTCAGTTCTGCATATGAAGAACTAATCGCATCAGATGAAGAACTTAAGGCAAAGGTTGAAGAGTTACGCGAATCTCAGGTTTTACTTCAGAAAAGTAAAAAAAAGCACAAAGATCTTGCAGATCTCCTCCCGGAAGGGGTATTTGAGTGTTCTCTTGACGGTCAGATAACCTATGTCAATTATCACACTTATATACTCTTTGGATATGACCCCTATCACCCGCTTGATGGAATGAATGTCCTTGATTTCGTCGTTCCTGAAGAACAGGCCAGAATAATTGAAGCTTTCCAGTCAATTGTTGAAGATGCCCCTTCAAAACCTCACGAATATTTAGCTCTTCGGTCTGACGAATCTACATTCCAGGTAATCATCCATTCTTCATTAATATTGGAAAATAATACAATTGTGGGGTTTCGTGGTGTTATCATTGATATTTCTGATAGAAAAAAGGCAGAGGATGAGATCAGGGAGTCAAGACAGAAACTTGCAGACCTCATTGATTTCCTGCCTGATGCAACCGTAGTTATCAACAAAGAAGGAGAGGTGATATTCTGGAACCGGGCCATTGTTACCATGACCGGGGTACCGGCCGGGAAAATGCTTGGAAAAGGCAATTATGAATATTCTATTCCATTTTATGGTGAAAAAAGGCCCATGCTGATAGATCTGGCACTTAAGCCTGATGAATATATCAAAGATAAATACCTGAATATCAGCTGGGAAGGGGATGGGGTTATCGGCGAGGCGTACACGACCGGACCTACATTACAGTCATACCTGTGGGGTGTCGCCTCCCCATTGTGGAATGAGGCCGGGGAAATTATAGGAGCTATTGAATGTATCCGGGATATAACCACCAGAAAGAAGACAGAAGAAGCCCTTGAAAAATCCCGCGAAGAACTTGAAAAACAGGTAGAAGAGCGAACCAGTGAACTAACTAAAGCAAATATAGCTCTTCGCGAGAGTGAAGAACGACACAGAACCCTGGTAGAATTTTCTCCTGATCCCATGTTTGTTCATGATGGAAAACAAATTCTTTATGCAAATCCTGCAGGGATCAGGCTTTTTGGTTTTGAAAGCTTAGATGAGATCCTTGGCACTGATCCACTTTCGTATGTACATCCGGATTACCATCTTATTGTCAAATCCCGGATTAATTCGTCATTCTCACATGCAAAAAATGCCGTGCCAATAGAAGAGTATTTTATAAGTAAAACTGGTGATCTCCTGCATGTTGAAGTCTCCACCATGGCAATCCAGTACCAGGGAAAATCTGCAATCCTGGTTCTTGCCAGGGACATAAGTGAGAGAAAAAAAGTTGAAGCCAGACTAAAGGAATATGCACAGGTTCTGGAAGAAAAAAACCAGGAACTTGACTTTTTAGCCAACCAGCTGATCGAAATGAACCATGAACTTGATAACCGTGTCAGGAAAAGAACTGATGAGGTAAACCGGCTCCTGAAACAGAAGGATGATTTTATTAACCGGCTTGGTCATGACCTGAAAACGCCTTTAACTCCCCTCATTGCCCTGATTCCTACACTTCTTCACGACGAATATGACTCTGATAAACGTGAGCTGTTCAAGATTCTCCTCCGTTCAGTATATTCAATAAAGGAACAGACCGAGAAGATACTCACACTTGCAAGGTTGAGTGGGCAGGACGGGGTGGCTGAATTTGAAATTATCCATCCTGCATCGCTGATTCACCAGGCAGTGGAAAAACAGATGCTATTCATTGAAAAAAAGAACCTTACAGTTGAAGTACTTGTCCCTTACGATCTAACCGTGCGTTTTTCAAACCGGGATGGTATTTCGGTGTTTGAGAACCTGCTTGGCAATGCAATAAAATATACTCCGGATGGTGGTTTGATAAGAATATATGTGGATAATGACGGAGATTCAGTTACCATCACCTTTGAGGATAACGGAATTGGTCTGAGTGAAGAAGAAACTATTCATGTTTTTGATGACTTTTACAGGGCTGACATGTCCCGTCATGACCGGCAATCATCCGGTCTTGGGCTTGCCATTGTAAAAAGGGTAATGGAGCGTTATGGAGGAAGAGTCTGGGTGGAGAGTGATGGCCCTGGCAAAGGATCTAAGTTCATTATCTGCCTTCCAGTTACCCATGACGGATGTAAAAATACTTCCTGACTCCTCTACTTTTTCAGGGACTTAACAAACTCTCTGACTCCGGGAACAAGGGTTTCCGGGTTTTGAAGAGATGCTTCAATCTCTCTGACCAGGGCAGAACCCACAATAACCGCGTCGGCTCCAGTTTCTGCCCATTTCCTGACCTGATCCCTGTCAGAGATACCAAATCCGGGTGCAACCGGAATATCAGTCATCTCTTTTAATTTTTCAAGCAGTCTTTCTGCAACCGGGTCAGTGTTCTGTCTCATTCCTGTGACACCCATGGCTGCGACAAGGTAGATAAAACCACTGTTTACGGTAAGGATTTTTTTTAGCCGCTCTGGTGAGGTTGTCGTACTGACCATCATAACAGGAGCGATACCGGCTGCATTTGCTGCGGCGATATAAGGGCCCGCCTCCTCGTATGGAAGATCTGCCACAACTACTGCATCAATACCGGCATCTGCTGCATCATTATAAAATCTGTTGATATTTCGCTGCAGTACAAGGTTTGTGTAGGTTAGGACCACGAGAGGTATGTCAGATCCTCTCC
>JAQVIE010000036.1 GCA_028695895.1 Methanospirillum sp.
GATGACGGTACTGAGGTACGCGAGTCCTCGGGAAATCATCCAAGCTGCTATTGTATTAAGTGATTAAATTTATCTATTGTTACTGTTTCAGAAGTAAAAGACTTCGTTCCGGGTCATACCGGTAATTCAGTTTCAATAGCGGCCATAGCAGGTATGTTACACCCGTTCCCATTCCGAACACGGAAGTTAAGATATCTAACGTGGATGACGGTACTGAGGTACGCGAGTCCTCGGGAAATCATCCAAGCTGCTATTGTATTAAAAGTAATTCATTAATCCTTTGTTCTTCAGGGTTTTTGAAATAGATTAGATAGTTTTTTTAAAAGCGATAAACCATTGTACCGGTATTACATGACTGCCATCGTAAATGTAGAAGATTATGAATGGATGGTTTATCTGTTTGATGGTATAACCTTGATTTTTGTTGGTCTCTTTCTTATTGGAACCCTTATTGGTTCTACCAATGATGATAGAACATTACCAACAATGATTGCATCTCTTGCCTGTATCGTTATGTCAATTTATTTTTTTGCAGAAGCGATATTTACGCGTAACAAGAAAAAATTTAATTTTTCACCATAATTTACAAAATGTAAATAATTCTTCGGAATAAGCATTTTTCCGGATAATATAACAAAATATTTCAGATATAATAATTCATAATGTAATATGGTTGAAATTTCTGAAGAATATGCAAATAAGCTGGTCAATACTTTCTCAACAATTTCAATAGTAGTATATGTTGGTGTGGCAATATTACTTTCAATTATTGCAATTTTTTCATTAGGTGAATCTTTTCTTGGGGTAATCGCTCTATTATCTTCCATGCAATGGGAAGAAGGAATCGTTCAGGTAATTTACTCAATTCTTTTTACAATAATAATCATTGAATTATTTGAAACGGTTACAGTATATTTAAAAACAAAACAGGTTCCTGTTAGGGCTCTCCTTATTGTAGCACTTACTGCTCTAATCAGGCATATTATCATTATGAATATCAGTGAAAGTGAATTATTTCGCTATTTGGGATTATCGGTGATTATGGCAGTTCTCATTGCAGGAATATACTTGTTAAAAGAAGATATTCACTCTGGTAATTTAATAAATTAAATATTTTCTTAACCATCTTCTATTAGTTTATAATTAGTCACTTATACAAAGATAAATAACAACTTTAATATTGAGTTTAACATGAGTTCAAAAATTATTACAGATGGAACAGAAATTTTATCACAGGAGCAGGCTGATGAGCTATGGGAACTTGGAAGCAGTGGGGCAGGTAATGCTGCAACTGCTCTTTCATCTTTAATAGGTGTGCCGATATCAATTTTTTTACAGAAAATTATCATTGTCAGATTGGGAAGTCTACAAAATTACCTGGATGATTCAATTGCTTCATTAGTGGTTTTCCAGGTAAGAGGTCAGATTTCAGGAAATGGTTCGATAATTCTTCATGTTCCAAAAAAGTCAATAATCAAATTATCATCTTTAATGCTGGCAGCTCCTGATGAAGACCGGGAAATAAATGAGATGGATATGAGTATGCTTCATGAAATTGGAAACATAATGACATCTTCATATCTTGATGCATTCGCAAATCTTCTATCTCTTATGCTCATTCCTTCTCCTCCTTCAATGGTCATTGATATGCCTCATGCCGTAATTCAGTCAATAATTGCCGCCCAGGAACTTGATGAAGAATCAGACAGGGTTCTTTTATTTAAAACAGATATGCATTGCGATGAATTTGATCTTGAAACTGGATTACTACTCCTGCCTTCTAAATCTTTTCTTCATGAATTACTTGACAGGTTTAGGGTAATTAGGACTAAAAATGAATGAATCCGGCAATATCTAAATATTTTTATATTATGTCTGATTTATAAAGTATAAAATGTAAGTAGTATAAACAACAGTATTTGATTAAATGTTCCTCTTCATTTGTGTAAATAATTAATAATGTATCTTCTTTTATGTCCATGTATTCGTAATCCGGATTTACGTGCCAGGGGTATTACTCATCAAAAGGATTTAGATGCATTTAATCAGGTTTTGCATCGGTGTAAATCATTTGATATACCTGTAAAAATGCTTCCCTGTGCAGAAACCCTGTATCTTGGACCAGATCATGAACCTGGGCATTTTCTTGATAGACTTGATACATTAGAATTTTCAGATCTTGTATGTAAACTTGAAAAAGAGGTTCGTGAAGACTGGATAAAGGAAGGAGAACCATATGCGATAATCGGAGTGGATGCGTCTCCAGTGTGTGGTGTCCGTAATACCTGGTATGGTTCCGTAAATGGTTTTGATGCAAAAATCCCAGGGAGAGGGATTTTTCTGAAACGTTTTTCAGATATCATGGCATATGATGTTTTTGAAGCAGCATGTTGGAAGGTGTATCTGGCAGCTCCCTTATTTTCTGAAGCAGAGTGCGATTTCAATAGGAAAATAGCGGATATATTATCAGGTTATGCTATGCAGGTTCATCTTCCCCAGGATTGTGGAGATTCAGAATATTCACGGGACATTTCTATTCAAAAAGAAATATTTGGAAAAAATTTGCAAGCAATTGACAATGCAGATATTGTTGTTGCAGTAATAGACGGTGCGGATGCAGATTCAGGAACATCATGGGAGATTGGGTATGCATTTGCCAAAGGAAAAAAAATCATTTCATTACGAACAGATTTTCGCCGGGTAGGTAACGATGAACTTGTAAACCTTATGCTTGAACAGTCATCCCTTGTTGTAAATAATATTCATTCACTGATAAAAGCAATACCCTGTCCAATCCCAGTCAGACCATATGAAGAAATTAAAAAATAATATCATTTCAACCAGGTAATTTTTGTTATTATTAAAATTTGATAAAAAAAAGTTATATCATTACTCAGACTTTTCCTATATCATGAAGGAATTCAAAATCAATATGACCATTATATGGGTCAGTTTTTAATAATTTCACCATTACTTTCTGCCCAACTTTAAGGCCGGATTCTTTTTGCATAACTCTTCCTTCTGCAGGAGGATTTATCAGTCTGACATATGTCCCTTTCTCTGATGCACCGGTTACAAATCCCTCAAAAACTTCATCAATTCTTGGTTTAAGTAACATTGCCGCCACAGATTTTCTCATGAAACGTTCTACTTTGTTTGCAGCCTTTTCCCGGCCGGAGAGCCATTCAGCTTTTGCATCAAGTTCCCTGATATTATATGGCGTTTTTGTTCCAAGTAAAACTGATTTTATTAATCGTTGAATGATGAGATCAACATATCTTCGGTTTGGAGCAGTACCATGGGTATAATCAGCAACTGCAAGAGCAAAATGTCCGATAGGTTTTTTTCCGGGAATATAAGGAACATACTCTCCTGAGCCCATAAGTTTTACAACAGTAAGAGAAAGGTCCGGAAATCTCTCTGGATCAGCTTCGCGCTGTTTTGTCAGGAAGGATGAAAGAGATTTGGCATCAGGGTGGACTGGAAGTTTTTCACCGAACTTAGCAGCAACAAGTCTTATCTCCTCCCAGTACTTTGGTACCCTCACAACCCTGTGAATCATGGGTAATCCCGCGTTCTCCAAAAAAACCGCCATAGTTCCGTTTGCAGCGACCATGAACTCCTCTATAAGGCATCGTGCAGCATTTTGTTTTTGAATTACAAGGTCGGTTACCGTTTCACCATCAGATACAACCTCTGCCTCAAGGGTTTCAAGATCAAGAGCGCCCTGTCTTCTTCTGTGTGCACGAAGGCGCATTGCTGCTTCATTTTGTAGTTCTAATTGTTTTTTCAGACCTTCTGTCTCTGTAACTATCGCCGGAACCGGAATATTACTCTCAAACCAGTCACCTATCTCTTCATAAACAAGTTTTGCCTTGTTCCGGACCACACCCCGGTATATATTCCCATGCCTCACCTCTCCGTCTGGAAGCACCGTATATTCTATGATTATTGCATAGCAGTCCTGCCCTGGAAGAAGAGATGAAATCCCTTTACATAACCGGTCCGGAAGCATGTGAAACGTGATAATTCCTGGATATACCGATGTTCCATTATATCCTGCATGTTTATCGATATGGGATCTCTTTGTTACATAATGATCAACATCAGATATGGCAATTTTAACGTGAATTTCTCCATCGCTGCCCTCTTTAACAAATTCAATCTGATCAAGATCTTCTGAATCCCAATTATCAATTGAGCTCCATAAAAGACCCCTAAGGTCTTTTACCCCTTTTTTTATTTTGATATGATGTTCTGGTGTGAGGCTGTTTGTTTCATGAATTACCTCACTGGAAAACCGGGGAATAAATCCATATTTTTCCATGGTGTTCCATGCAATTGTCTTCAGGTTAACACGTTGCTCCTTCATTTACTTTTTTCCTGAAAAAGGAGTCAGACCTGACAACAGATATCTGTTCGCATTCATTGAAGGGTATAAGTTTTCTGTATTTAAAACCAATATTCAGGTATGAAACGATCAATCGGAAAAAAACCAGCGATTATTCCAACCCCTGTTCTTATCATTGGAACCTATGACAGTGATGGAAAACCAAATGGAATGACTGCTGCCTGGGGCGGAGTCTGCAGTTCTGATCCCTTGAGTATCTCATTTTCTGTACAGAAAACCCGGCATACTTATCCTGCCTTGATGGAAAAGAAAGAATGCACAATAAGTATTCCATCAACTGACTATGTAAAGGAAGCAGATTATTTTGGAGTTACATCAGGAAGAGACAGAGATAAATTTTCTGATACCGGACTTACACCTGTCCGTGCCCCTTCGGTCAATGCTCCCTATGTTGGTGAGTTTCCTATTGTAATCGAATGCAGGATTACCAAAGTTATTGAAGTCGGAGTTCATGATATGTTTGTAGCCGAGGTCATTGATGTCCTGTTAGATGACATCTGCATCACAAAAGAAGGAAAGATAAAGTTGCAGGATGCTCCTTTCTTCTTTTATAATCCCCTGGACCGGTCGTATTACAAAACCGGTGAATTTCTCATGCAGGGTTTTTCAACCGGCAATCTATTTAAATAACATTTTTTCTGATTGAATAATTGGGCTTATTGTTCGAAAAAGACCGGTAAATGTGTAAACGTATTTACATCAAATATCCCTTTTGTGGTAACCCTTATCTCTGGAATGACTGTTAAAGCCAGGAATGAAAGATACATAAATGGATCCTGGACAGATCCGCATGATTGAGTAATTGCGTGGAGTTTTAAAAGTTCGTTATACACTTTTTCATAAGGTAATTCTGACATCAGGCCGGCAACAGAGAGTGGAAGGCTGGATTCACTGGTTCCATCCCTGGCTACCATTGCCCCTCTGTGTTTTATAACCGTAGAAATAGCCTTGAGGATTTCTTCATCATTTGTTCCAATGGCAATTATATTATGAGAATCATGTGAAACGCTGGATGCGATTGCTCCTTTGGTAAGTCTAAAACCGTTTACCAGGCCCACTCCTGGTTTTACAGGATGATAACGGGAAACAACGACTGTTTTTAATATATCTCGTTTTATATCCGGGATATCATTATCTGACAACTGCAAATATTCTGTTTTTGTTCCGATCTGTCCTTCCTGGATCCTGATAACCCTGGCGGTTCCTGATCCTTCAATTCTGATATCTTCTAATGAAGGAATTTTCGCGTTAAATGGATAATTATGTGCTGGTTGAGCCTGAACCGGTATAAATTGTTCAGATGAGATCAGGTCTCCTCTTTTATATGTTCTCTCCACATTGCATCTCCTGGTATCGTTAATTATACAAAAGTCAGCAATTCGTCCAGGACTTATTGCACCGCGATCAAAGAGTCCGAACCTTTCAGCCGGTGAGAGTGTTGCCATCCTGATTGCAAGTTCAGGTTCGCATCCTTCGTCAATGGCCTTCCTGATGCAGTCATCTATGTGACCATCGGTAAATAGCATATCTGCATGCCGATCATCTGTGCAGAAACAGCACCTTGCAGATGTGCAGGTATTAACCAGGGGGAGAAGGGTTCTGAGGTTTCTTTCAGTAGATCCTTCCCTGATAAAAAGAAACATTCCTTTCTGTAGTTTTTCTCTGCCTTCATCCAGGATAACCGATTCATGATCACTTTGCATCCCTGAACAGATGTATTCATCCAGCATCGGTCCGGTAAGAAATGGAGCATGACCGTCACGAATAGGTGTAAGTGAGAGTTTTTCCATTACTTCCGGATCATGAGAGAGAACACCTGGAACATTCATCATTTCACCAAGGCCGATAACAGCATCATTATCAATGAAGGGACGAAGAGAATCTGCTGTAAGGGTCATTGCACAATCATCAAGGGGAGTTGCAGGAACACATGAAGGGAGCATGATAAAAATGTCCAATGGTTGCTTTTCATGAGCATCCAGCATATATTCTATTCCTGTTGTTCCGCAGACATTGGCAATCTCATGAGGATCTGCGATTACTGTTGTTGTTCCATGCTGCATGACCAGCCTTGCATATTCATACGGTGTTAATAAGGAACTCTCAATATGAACATGGGCATCAATAAAACCAGGAACTACATATGAAGATTTCAGATTAACTTCCTTTTTTCCATGGTATGTCCGTCCTGTTCCAATGATTATTCCATCCCGGACAGCAAAATCTTCATTCAGCCACTCACAGGTAAAAGGGTTGAAGACTACTCCATTTCTAAAAACTATATCTGCTGATTTCTCATATCCTGATTTAGTGATCATATTTGTTATTCACTTGAATGTGTAATATGATAATTCAGGCAGATATCATGCTATCATTGTCATTATACTATAAATATTTAAAAATTCATATCACCATGGAATGAACGCAAAAAATGTTTCAATTCTTGTTTTTATTACCGTTTGTTTTATTTTTATTGCCGGCTGTACCGGGGGTAATGATGACGAAGAATACAAAGCACTGGTAATTGATGCAATAGAAAAACTGGAACCTCTGAATGAGAAGATAATAAATCCATATAAAGGGATGACGGGTGATGAGCTCATGGAAATGAAAAGTTTCGCAGAAAATGCAAAAAGCTTTGCAGCGCAGATGACTTTATCTGATTCTGAAAAAAAGTCCCGTGAATTTTTCATTAGGGCAATGGATGTAACTGTGGAAGGTACAAACAATCTTCAGGGAAATGTTGATTCATCAACTGGAAAGGTAGAAAGCACCGCTCCTGCAACGAATAATTTCATTCAGATGCAATCAGATCTTGGAAGTGCAGCAGATATCATCAAAGTGCCAAAGAAAAAGTCCTATTAATTAAATTTTGATAATATAATAAAATAAATTATGAGTTATAATTAACTCATCATTTTCATCTGAATTTTATTGCCGCGTGGGCTGCTGCAAGCCTGGCGATCGGAACACGCGGTCCTGAGCACGAAACATAGGTAAGCCCTATCTTGTGACAGAATTCTATTGATGCAGGATGACCACCATGCTCGCCACAGATACCCACCTTCATATCCGGCCTTGTCTCCCTGCCCCATTTCACTGCAAGTTCCATTATTTTTCCAACTCCTTTCACATCAAGTACGTCAAATGGATTATCCTGTAGGATCTGGCTCATATTATACATGGGCAGGAACTTGTTCTCTGCATCTTCCCTGGAAAAAGAGAAGGTCGCCTGGGTGAGATCATTTGTTCCGAATGAAAAGAATTCTGCTTCTTCTGCAAGATTTTCTGCCCGCATACAGGCACGGACAACTTCAAGCATTGAACCAAATGAGAAGGTAATTGTAAGTCCGTATGTCCTTTCAACCTGAGTGTGAATGTCATTAACCCATTCTTTAACTCTTTTCAATTCCTGGGCTGTGCATACCTGCGGGATCATAATTTCGGGGTGAACATCAATTCCATCTTTTCGGCACTCGGCAGCAGCTTCAAGGATGGCACGAATCTGCATGGAATATATCTCAGGGAATGTAAGTCCAAGCCTGACCCCGCGGTGACCAAGCATGGGGTTCACCTCACGAAGAGATCTGACTTTACTAAGCATCATCTCTTTCTTCACGATCACAGCATCAACGAGATCAGGGTCTGCCGGGGTTAAAATTTTTGGATGGGAAGGATCAGCATGATGCATAAATGAGACTGTGTCAGAGAGAACCAGTAAACCCTGGAGATTTTTCCGCAGATTCCGAAGTATTTCTATTTCATCAATGAGCAGCTGCTCTGTTGGCAGAAATTCATGAATGGGAGGATCCAGCAGCCTTATTGTAACCGGATGAGGTGCCATTATTGAAAAAATATTTTTAAAATCATCCCGCTGGATAGGAAGAAGCTTGTCAAGCGCCAGTATTCGTTCTTCTTTTGTATCAGCAATGATCATGTCAACGACAATTGGAAGCCTGGCAGGATCATTAAACATTCTTTCTGTTCTGCACAGACCAATCCCCATTGCACCAAATTTTAATGCCTCCCTGGCATCCTTTGGTGTATCTGCATTAGCCATAACTTTAAGCATGGCACTCTCATCTGCAAGGGAAAGGAGTGCTACAAGGTCTGACGAAAAATCTGCTTTAATAAGAGGCACTTCTCCAAGATAAACTGCCCCGGTGGTTCCGTCAATTGTGATAATGTCTCCTTCTTCAATCCTGGATTCTCCAATAATCGCCTGGCGCATATTCACGTCGACTTCAATTCCCTCTGCCCCGGCAACACAGGGTTTTCCCATGCCT
>JAQVIE010000037.1 GCA_028695895.1 Methanospirillum sp.
CTCCGGCCTTATTCCCATTTTCATCCATAAACTGGTGGAAATATGTTCCAAGCGGGGTAAGACCAGAATTCATACATGCATCAACACACAGTTTCTCCAGTTTATTCTGGTCGCAAAGAAGATCAGTAGTGCAGGTGCAGCGGTACATATCAGCAATTAGATGTAGTCCATTCATTCGCCATCCCTCCTTTAAGATTTTAGGGCGGTCTCTTCGAGAGACCAGCGGGTATAAGAATGAGATATTAACAAAGATAAATCTATTTGGTAAATGGAAAGTTTAAAGCGGAGAAAATTAAATTCAGAAACTGATTTCCCTGTCTTTTTCTCCAATTCTGATGTATATTCTTCAGAATACAGATAATATCAACTATTGACAGACTGGTGTGTCAGGATATACCTTTCTTCAATATCTTCTGCTGTATTTGCCTCTTTCAGGTCCTTATCTTCTCTTACTTCAACGAAGCGTGGAAACCGGAGAGCATACCCCCCCTCGTAATTCGGACTTTTCTGGATCTCAGAGTACCCGATCTCAAAGACAAGTCTTGGCTCAAAGTAAACCATTTTTCCATCTTTCCTTATGATGTCATCCTGCAGGGTTTGAAAAAGCCAGTTTAGTTGTTCGTCTGAAAAACCAGTTGCAACCCGGCTGACAGGAACCAGCCTGTCATTGCTCTTTACTGAAAGAAGAAATGATCCAAATATCCGGGCACGTTTTCCCTCCCCCCACTCTGCACCGGTTACCACAAGGTCAAGGGTATCAGTTTCAGGCTTTATCTTAACCCAATTTTTCCCTCTGACACCAGGCGTGTAATGTGATTCCCGCAGTTTTAACATGACTCCTTCATGGCCGGCATCAAGTGCAGCATGGTAATAATTCTCTATCTCCTCTTCTTCTCCTGATACCAGCTGCGGCGTTACAAACTGTGATGCAACTTGGGTTAGTATTTCCCTCCTCTCGCGAAAAGGCCGGCTTAAAAGCATCTCCTGGCGGCAATAAAGAATATCAAAGAGATTTGGAATCATGGTGATGGCATCCGCTGCTTCTGCGATATTATGTTTTCTTCTAAATCTTCGAAGAACTGTTTGAAATGGCATTGGTCGTCCGTCATGAACAGCAATAACCTCACCATCAACTATAATATCATCAGGAAGGGCAGCATCAAGGAGAGCGACTACATCCGGCATCGCTTTAGTGACCTCTTCAAGCCGGCGTGAGTACATTTTACAGGTTCCGTTCTGTTTATGAAACTGAAACCTTGCTCCATCGTATTTATACTCTACAGCAACCAGAATTCCTTCTTCCAGTACGCCGGATATGGTTCCCTGTCTTGCAAGCATCATCCTGACCGGGTGAAATGGAACCAGCCTTACTGAGCGTAGTGCTTCTTCACCCTTTAGTGCCAGCACAGATACTTCCCCCATATCATTTCTGATCTGGTTTGCGTACTCAACCAGCTTTGAATCTACCGAGAAAGCCTGTGCAATGGCATCGCGAAGATTTCCTTCCCCAACACCAATCCGGAAATCTTCAAGAAGAATAGCGGTGATATAATGGCCTTCAAGAGGTGATGCACTGGATAGTAACCGTTGGATGACCCTGACCTTCTCTCTCTGGGACCGGCCTCCTTCCATCTCTGATATCTCAATAAGGGCTGACATGATATCAGCAAGTGCCAGTTCAACCGTAAAAAATGAAGTCTGTGATTTTTGGGATAGAAGCTCTTCAACTGCGGCACCTGCATCCCCTACCCTGCTAAGGCTATCTATGACATCCTCTCGTTTTCTTCCAGTAACATATGCAACAGCCTCATACAGAAGATTTGGTCCTATCCCGAGTTTTTTTCCGCTCCATTCAGGGAACGGTTTTCCCAGGATAAGCCTGCAAAAATCAGGAAGTTCATCTTTTGAGAGTGATGCTATCGTATCAGCAAGAATTGATATCGTCTCAAGCCTGCCGGATATTTTTTCAAGGCTTGAACATAATTCTGCAAATTCCAGAAATATCATGTGATTCACATTTAAAATTACAGGGAGACTGACACCTTCCAGCAGTCATCCTGGCATGGTTTTCTGCACTGTTGCACAGGTTTTCGATATGCTGGCTTTGATTTGGTATCTATCGAAGAGGCAGCAAACAGGTCAACATCATCTGCCGCAAGACCAAGTGCTTCATGAGCTTTTCTTATAACAAGACCTGGCTCATTATTTTCTTCTGACAGATGGGCAAGGATGGCACAATGGATATCACGTGAAATCTCTGCAAGGACAGCCCCCGCGTCCTCGTTGGAGAGATGTCCCTTTGAGGATGCAATCCTTTGTTTAAGGAAGGCAGGGTATGGTCCGTCCCTGAGCATCCTTGGACAATGGTTCGATTCAAGGACCACTCCGTCTGATTTTTTTATCATCTCCAGCATGGAAGATGTGACTATGCCAGTATCAGTGCAATAGCAGAGACGAACCCCTTCTTCTTCAATAAGATATCCAACCGGGTCTGTTGCATCATGAGATACCGGAAAAGATGTTACCGAAAAATCTCCGATTTGAAACGGATCACCAGACCGGATTGACTGGAACGTGAAGTTTTTCTTTGAACTAATCATCCGGTTTGCTGCATCAAGAGTCCTGCTTGTTCCATATACAGGGACTTTCAGGGCATTTCCAAGAGGTCCAAGTCCTTTCACATGATCCCCATGTTCATGTGTAACAAGAATCCCGCAGATAAGGTCACGGTTCCCTCCTGCTTCCTGAAGCCGTCCGGTCTGTTCTTTCCTGCCCAGGATCTCTCGTGCAGACCTGCCGGCGTCAATGATCAGGGCCCCGGAAGAACCTTCGATATATACACAATTGCCCTTGCTTCCACTGGCAAGGACTGATATCTTCATGATCTACTCCTTTTGGATTTGAAGTTCATAATGTCTGGTATCAGGGAATAATCTCGCATCCATTGTATTTTTCATGTGAAAAATTTTCAATGCTTATTTCACCGTTACTAATCATCTCCCTTAACTCCGGAACGATACCTGTGATAGCATCATGCAATGCACGAACGGTTTCACAAACGAGGTCAGCTCCTTTTCTGGGCCACGGCTTTACAATGGCTGAATAAAGGCACCTGCCACCGCAAAAATTGTGGATATCACAAGTTTCACATGATCCCGTTACCGGTATTACTGGCAGCAGGTCCGGAGAAGAGGTCGTTATCGAGCCTGCATAATACCCTTTCATTCCAACCATGATGGGACAGGGTGCAATATTCCCATCAGTCAGGACAGTGTAATTTGCATACCCTGACCCGCATCTTAACCTGCTGGATCTTCCAAGAAGAACATCTTCCATAGTATCGATGAACGGATACCATTTCGGAACTATTCCTGTATCTTTGATCATCGAAAGCCAGTCTTTTACCAGGAGATGAATTCCAGGTATATATGATTCATGTGTCCATTTGGAAAAATCCCTTATTTCGTAATCATTCCAGAAGTTAGCATCAATCTGCCAATGAATTGAGGAGAATGGATAATCCGGATTGTTCGCAAGGTACCTGACAGCAGACCTGATATCTGTCTGTTCAGTTACAGTCATCCTGGCAATTAACTCATTTCTGAATCCACCTGCAATAATGTGATGAATATTTTCCATGATCCTGGAATATGTCCCTTCACCCCTGCCATCATCAGTGGTTTTCCGGTCGCCGTCAATGGATATCAGAATAGTATCAAACCGGTTGACAATATCAGGAGAAAACCGGTGAAGAAGTGTCCCATTTGTCTGGATCATGAACCGTGATACCGGGGCTTCTTCCATTATGGTCCGGATGAGATTAGGACGTAATGTCGGTTCTCCACCGATAAATGTCAGGACAGCATCCGGGTCTTGTGCCAGGAAGCAGTAAAGGTCATGAAGGTCATAAGTTACTTCAGCAGGAATTGACTCATCAATTTCTATATCAGTGCAGTCTGATTCAGGGGTATCAAATATTTTCCCCCTGCAGTAACTGCATACAAGATTACATGAATCGGTGAGATAAAGATGAAAATACACAAAAACCATTATATGTTTATTCTGATGATGCATGAACCTGATGATTCAGGGAATACGCTCTCATAAATGTCTTATAACCTGAGTGTCCATATCATTGAGTATTCAAAATCATGGCATATCGCATTCTTCTGATGGATGACGAACCGGCAATCTGCGAAATTACCGGGATACTCCTTAAAAAACTGGGATATGACCCCACGATTACAATATCAGGGGAAGAAACTATGAATCAGTATGAAAAAGCCCGGGATAGCGGGAAGCCTTTTGATTTGATTATCCTTGACCTTACCATACCTGGAGGGATGGGTGGCCGGGAAGTGGTCTCTGCCATAAGAGAAAAAGACCCTGATGTAAAAATTCTGGTATCAAGTGGAGACCTGTCAGATCCAGCTATTTCCTCTTTTGCTGATTTTGGTTTTTCAGGAGTTCTTGCAAAACCATATAATAAAGCCGGCCTGGATAACGCAATCAAATCCGTTTTGCCATAAAAATTTATTTTATAGGAGAATATGAAGATAATCCCGCCATTTTTTCACTTATCTTCTCAGGAGCTTAATCTGCTTCTCATTCTGCTCATTATAGCATTGTTGTTTGCCCTTGTTCTGGTTTGGAGAAAGAAAAACAAACAGGCCAGAATACTGTTTGAATCCTGGAAAAAAGAAGAATATTCACGATGGCTGGAGTGGATCAGGGAGGAGGCAGATAAAAGGGCTGGTATTCAGGCTGAAGCAATGTTTAAAGAATGGCAAAGACGGGAAGAACAGACAATACGCCGGGATGCTGTGCGCCGTTCTCAATCGGTCATCAGAGGAAAAGTAACCGAACATCTGATTCCATGGTTTTCAGATTTTCTTTATCACCCATCCGATGCCAGATTTCTGGGTTCACATGTGGATTTTATTGTTTTTAACGGACTGTCAGAGGGATGCCTGGAAGAGATAGTCATTGTTGAAGTAAAAACCGGTTCCAGCGTCCTTTCACCAAGAGAGCGAACAGTTGCACGTATTGTTGAAGAAGGGAAAATTAGATTCGAGATAATCAGGAAAAAATGATTGAGTCAGCTGTTTTTCTGATTATTCTCCATTTTTAAAACCCTATGGAGGAACATTGACATTTCTCCAGTAATTAATTAAGTCCCTTATTGTCTCGGCATATTTCTCAAACTGGACAGGTTTGACAACATAGCTGTTCACCCCTGATTTGTACGTATCTCCGATATCTTTTTCCTGGTCTGAAGAGGTAAATACGACGATTGGAAGTGTTTTTGTTCTTTTATCTTTTCGGATTGCCTTAAGGACCTCATGACCGCTGATAAGAGGCATTTTCAGATCGATAAAAACCACAGAAGGAAGTGTTTCCGGAGGCTTTTTATAATCACCTTTTCCATGAAGGAAATCCAGTGCTTCTCTGCCGTCAAGAAAAACCCTGACCTTGTCACCCATTTTTATCCAGTCAACCACATTCAGAAATAGTTCAACATCATTTTGGTTGTCTTCTATGAGAAGAATTTCAAGCCTTCTTTCATTTCTTGTTTCCATCTCTTCCCCTCATTCTAAATAAATGGTTGTACCCTCGTTTTTTCCTAAAACTCCCTAAAATCTTTCCATGACTATACTATTGTCTTTAACGTAATAGATGATCTCCTTTTCTTTTTCATGTGAGCTAATCATCATTATATCCGAAATGGTAACTGGGGAGGTAAACTTGATGCTGTTAGAGATAAGGTTATACCACATCTGCCTGATAAGACCTGAATCCTTCTTTGAGCTGATCAAATCCCTTTTTGTAACTGAAATATTTATACCTTCGTGATGACTGATCAATTCAATGATTATTCCCCTGACAAGTCCGCTCATATCAATATCAATTATCTGCAATAGCTGACGTACAGTCCTGAAAAATCTGATTAAATCCTGGATTAAACCTGTCCATGGTTATGGTCCTCTTACGGATCCTTTATTTGGATGATGTCACACCTAAGTCCTGAAATTTGTGTCCAGTGGGATGCGTGGCATATATTTATAATGGAGAAAATAAGGAAAAGGATCTATGGTTGAGGAGGGGGAATTTTTAAATCGTATCCGTGGTTTGCTCAAAATTTACCCCAGAGGGCTCACAATATCAGAAATTTCCCAGCGTCTGAAATGTAACCGGAATTCAGTTGCAAAATATCTGAAAATTTTACAGATTTCAGGAACGGTTGAAATGCATCAGATGGGGGCAGCCAAGGTTTTTTATCTGTCACAATTTATCCCCATATCCGGCCTTCTGGGTTTTACCAAGGAAGGAATTCTGGTAATTGCTAATGACGGCAAAATAATCCAGGTAAATGAATGTTTCTGCAGAATGTTTGACCTGGATGTCACATCAATCATCGGAATATCATACCTTATGCTTCCTACAGAAATTTTGAAAGCCTTTCATTTTGACGCATACTTTGATTCTGATACAGAAACTGAATATACTGCAGTTGTCAGTTATAATAAGTACGACTGGTGCAGATTTTTCAAGGTAAAATATATTAAAACTGTTTTTGACGATGGTCGTTCAGGCTTGACTGTGATAGTGGAAGATGTCACTTTGGAGACTGAGATAGAAGAACGACTTCGTATCAGTGAAGCCAGGTACCGTGGTATAGTTGAAGACCAGACTGAACTGATATGCCGATATGGCTATGATGGCACCTTATCGTTTGCGAACGGAGCTTTTTGTCGGCTTTTTCAGATGAACCTGAATGAAATACTTCAACACTCCTTGTTTGACTTCTTAAAACCTGATGCTGCCAGGCAGATCATTGCCGGAATGCGTGCCTGTTCTCTTTTTTCTCCTGTTTTTGAAATAGAATTTGAATTTCATCTCCCTTCTGGCAGTTCAAGGTGGTATCACTGGGTCTCACGTATGCTTACATATGATTATGGGAGTATTTTAGAGTTTCAGGGAGTAGGCAGGGACATTACTGAGCGTAAGAACGCCGAACGGGAACTATTGATAAAAAGTCAGGAGATGGACTCTTCCATCGTCCCGATAGCATTACTCTCTCTGAAAGAATCCCTGGCATTCATGGTTGATCAGCTGGAAGGAACTGTGAATCAGATGGGTGATCCCACTTTTATCATCTCCCGTGATCGGATTGTCGTAGCCTGGAACGAAGCGATGGAGACTCTTACCGGGCTTAATAAACGTAAGATGATCGGAACACACAAGTACAAGGAATTATTAAAAAATACAGTTCCATCTCTCCCAATTCTTGTTGACCTGTTTGATCTACCCACAAAAGAGTTAATACAGTTTTTTCCACAGGTTTCACGGGTCGGTAATAGTTTTTACACTGATGCTTTTGTTCAGACATTTCATGGTGAAAAAGGGACATATGTCTGGGCAAAAGCTTCTCCAATTTTAGATGCATCAGGAAGAGTAATCGGACATATTCAGACTATTAAGGACATGACAAACTGGAGACGTGCAATTGAATCTGTTGCTTGAAAAGATTGTCACCTGAATTTACAGCCCTATGATTTGAAGAATATCAGAAAAGGAAGAGATAGAAAAATCAGCGACTATTCCTTCTGAATACTCTGGTGGCAACCGGTTTCCATATTCTGCATGGACAGTGCACATCCCTGCCTTTTTTGCCGGATTAATATCATTTACAAGGTTATCGCCGACTACACATATCTGGTGGGGCTGGATCTTCAGAAGAGATGCGGCATGGAGAAACATCGCAGGGTCAGGTTTTTTCATCCCTGCATTATCAGGGGTTACCAGGCAGTCAAAGAAAACTTCAGTCTGGATGTGAACAAGTCTCTCGGTCGCATGTTCATGGCTGGCATTGGTTACAGCACCTATCTTAAGACCAGCTGCATGGATCTTCAACAAAGTTTCAAACACTCCAGGATATGCTTCAATAGCTTCAATTTTTGCCCTGGTATAGACCTTAACAGCATGCATGAATATTTCAGGATCTGTAATTTCATGATCTGATAAAAATGACTGAATAGCCTTCGGGCTCTCCACACCAAAAGGTGAAAATAAAAAAGCCCGGATAAGGTCATCTGCTTTCCCTACCCCGACTGCCTGGACAACTTCTTTACATGCTTTTTCTTTTGCATATCCAAAGTCATACAAGGTATTGTCAAGGTCCACCAGAATCCCAAGAAACCGGTTCCCATATCCATGTAAAATATCTGTACCTGGCATAATGCTATGTTTATCAGGATATCAGTCTCCAGAGATGATAAGGGATCTCATGACCATGAACCCTCTAATAAATAAAGGGATTTTCTTATGGAACAAAAATGCAACTATACGGTATATCTTCGAACGATCCTGCTATGATGACAGAAAAGGATAACCGTTTACTGTTCACTTCCCTTTATGTGGCAGTTTTCTCAACCATGCTGGGAATTGGCATTGTAGTCCCCCTCCTTCCAAAGTTTGCCGAGACACTTGGAGCTTCAGGCTTTGGAATAGGTATGATATTCTCTTCATTTGCATTATCCCGGGCCATCACTATGCCATTTTTTGGAAGATATTCTGATGTTTTTGGAAGGCGCAGGTTCATTATCACCGGATTGTTCCTATATGCAATATTTTCCCTTCTTTATATTCCGGCAGGTTCAGTTCTTGAATTATCAGTT
>JAQVIE010000038.1:0-3988 GCA_028695895.1 Methanospirillum sp.
ATATAATGGAAAATATCTGTTTCCATCTCTTTTGCAGCATTTTTTACTGTTTCCATCTCATTATCCAGGTTTCTTGCATTAAGAATCAATCCTTTAAGTTCTGCATATCCCCGTGACTTTAATTGTTTAACTGCTGATGAAATGTTATTTGCCGCATAAAGACTCATCATCTCTCCGGATGTCACAATATAAACCTCTTTTGCATATCCCTGTCTGATAGGCATTGCAAAACCACCGCATACTACATCGCCAAGCACATCATATATCACTACATCAATGTTTAAAACGTTGAATACGTCCAGTTCTTCAATTTTTTCAAGAGCGGTTATGACTCCTCTGCCAGCACAACCAACTCCTGGTGCCGGACCACCTGTTTCAAAACAATAAACCCCTGCATACCCTTTAAAGAATAAATCATCAATATTTGCATCCTCGTTTTCTCTAATGGTCTCCAACACTGTTCTTATTGCTTTTCCAGCAGTAAGATTTCTGGTTGAGTCGGCTTTTGGATCGCAGCCTACCTGCATAACGGTGTATCCTGCTTCTGATAATGCGACTGAGATGTTTGAGACGGTGGTTGATTTTCCAATTCCACCTTTCCCATAAACAGCGATTTTTTTAATGATTATCACCTCCTAACAGACTTCAACCGGTAAGATACTGTTGAAAATTCTTCCATTATAGTTCACAGTGGTGATTTTTGCATTAACACCGTAAACTTTCCTGATATTTTCCTCTGTAATCACTTCGCCGGCTTTTCCATAGATATACTTTCCATCTCCGGTAAACATGATTGTTTTATCTGATATCAAAAGGGCATGTTCAGGATAATGGGTGTTTATGATGCAGGAAATGTTGTTATTTTTCGTTATGTCAGCGATCATGTTTAGGATGATCAGCCTGTTCCTCATGTCCAGGTTGGATTCCGGTTCATCAAGAAGCATAAGTTTTGGTTCACTTGCAAGTGCACGGGCAATAAATACCAGTTGCAATTCTCCCCCGCTCAATTTTGAGGTTTCTTTATCCTGCAAATCGCTCAGATTCATCTTATCCATGATATCCTGGACTATTTTTGTGTCTTTCTCAGATGGCATGGAAAACTCACCCATTTTCGGATTTCTTCCCATAAGGATTGCTTCTTTTACAAGAAATGAAAACGCACTGTTGTTTTTTTGCGGAACATATCCAATTCCTGCCCAGATTTCTTTTATTGAACTCATCGGTTTTTCATTTTCATCGGTCATCATGATTCCGTTGAAATTTCCTAAAAAACCCATGATATATTTGAGAAAAGTTGTTTTTCCAACACCGTTGGGTCCTAAAATGCTAAGAATCTCTCCACCATGTAAATCAAAGTTAATGTTTTCAAAGAGTTTTTTTTCATTATTGTAAGAGTATGATGCATTTCTCACTGAAAATTTCACGACCATCGCCCTCCTGTTTTTCCAAGAAGATATGCAAAGAAAGGTGCTCCTATAATTGCAGTGAGAACAGACAGGGGAATCTCGACAGTTGTGAGTGTTCTTGCGATATCGTCGATTATCAGCATGTAGATTCCACCAAGAAGGATTCCTACTGGTAAGAGTCTTCGATGATCTGTTCCGACAAGCATCCGGCCTACATGAGGAATAACAAGTCCAACCCAGCCAATAATTCCACAAGTGGATATTGCAGCAGCAGTTGCCATTGTTGATGCAAAAATTGCTATTTTTTTGTGAAGTCTGATATTTCTACACAGGGATAATGCCTCTTCTTCAGAAAGCGACATAATATTAAGTTTCCATCTTTGCAGGTACATGATTAGAATGCCTGCCAGAATCAACGGAGCAGCAACAGAGAGTTTTTCATATGATGAACCAGCCAGACTTCCCATCAGCCAAAATACAATACTTGGAAGTGCAGTTTCAGTATCTGCTGTATATTTGAGCAATGATAAGAATGCGTTAAACAATGCAGTAACTATGACTCCAGCAAGCACCAGCACATACATCTGGCCTTTTTTGCTGACTTTACTTAAAAGAATCGTTATTTCTACTGCTATAAGGCCCCATAACAATGCCATTGCCTGGATTGCAAGTTGTCCATTAAAAAAAAGAATTCCAATTGCAGCGCCAAATCCTGCTCCTGCAGACACTCCAAGGATGTGGGGGCTTACCAGTGGATCACAGAACAAACCTTGTGATGTGACTCCTGCAGTAGCTAATGCTGCTCCGACCAGAATAGCCATGGCAACACGTGGAATTCGGACAGATAACAGTACTGTGCCGATAAATTCATCGCTTGTAATATATTCGGCTCCGATTACCATATGTGCAAAAAAAGAAAAGATCTCATTTGTTGTCAGATGATATCTTCCGATACATAATGATCCAAGAATTGTGACAAGGAGAAATAAAGAACAGATAATGATCATTTCACGAAATCGTTTTTCAAACAACACCGACACCCCTGTAAAAAAATCTACTACTTAAAAAAGTCAAAAAATACGAAAAATTAGTTATCAGGGTTTAAAATTCTTGTAACCTGATCATCTGATAACTCGTAGTCAAAGAACTCTTTGTAGTAATCAGATACCTCTTTTTCCATGTCATAGTCGAATACATCTGGATAAGCTGTCTTTGCAATCCATTTAATTAAAAGTGGTGACTCTCCACCGAACGGGTACCATGAAGCAACGCCCCTTGGGAATGTGAAAACTTTCTTGTCCTTTACTGCCTGAACGCTGCTCCAGTCAACACCTTCAACATTGTTTTCAATGATATCTTTGCTTGAAGGACCAAAGTAGATGAACATTATATCCGGATTCCACTCGTAAACCTGTTCCATGTCAACTTGTGAATTTACCTCAAGTTCACTGGCAACGTCAATTAATCCGCTTTCTGTCAACCAGAAATTCGAATAGAAATTTTTATGACGTGGATCTACTTTTCCGTCCGAAGTCATATGAATAACCATTGCCTTCAGTTTGTCATCTTCTTTAATTACAGCGGCCTTTTCCCTGACATCAGCAAGTGCTTCTTCTCCATATTGAATCAACCGGTCTCCTTTTTCCTGGTTACCAAAGACAGTAGTCATAATGGAGATCATCTCTTCAGCTGTTTTGAAAGGATCTCTTGTATCTTTTCCTTCTAAAATCGTTACTACAGGGAACTCTTTTACTTCTCTGAAAGCTTTTCCATGACCATCGAAGTCACATATAGCGATGTCCGGATTTCGGTTTAGGAGTTCTTCTACATTAACGTCAAAACCTGTTGTGAAGAAATCCGCAGTTATGTCAGAACATTCCGGGCACATTTCATAGAATATTCCCATTTTTGCATTTTTTATCGCATTTGGATTTGCACCGATAACTTTGTCGATATCAAATCCTAATGTGTAATACATTCCAAGAATGGGTGGAGATATCAGGATCACCCTGTTTATGTCCTCTACTGCAGGTACGTTTTCAACAATATTTCCAGCATTGTCTGTTATTGTTCGTAAAGATCCTGCCTCATCATCCATCCCGTCTGACGCAACACAAATTCCCCCCGCCATCATGCAGAGGAGGAGAAGAAATACTGATAATTCTTTAATTTTTATGTTCATTTGTGATTCCCCGCTTTAAACCGGAAAGTTTTATGCCTGTTGTCAAAACAATTTTTGTTTACTCAACTTCAGCATCATTCAGTTAAACACTTAATACAAATAAAATTTATTATTCGCAGTATTTTTGGAATTAATAGATATTAATAATTTTTTCCACGAATTCATAATTTTTTAAAAAACATAATATTATTCACAATATAATTTATTGATCTTTCTTCATGTGATTTAAAGACTCATTCAAGAAGGATGAAATGGTTTATTGCAGTAAATGAATGATTTGAAGTTCAAACTGAGCATAATGAGATGTCTCGAAAACAGGAAAAAGATTATTCAAAGGGAAGAAGAGGAATCAGGTGTTCCAGGTCTGTTCTCCCGTGATACCAGATGGGTTGAACTCCTC
>JAQVIE010000038.1:4088-8666 GCA_028695895.1 Methanospirillum sp.
ACCAGTGTAAATTATGATATTTCAGAGATAATCTCAAAAAATAATCAGAAAATTAAATGACAATATTATTACTAAAGGAAATACATATAATAAATTTAGTAATTCTTAATTAATAAATCAATGACCCAATATAAAAATCCGCCTATAATTGAAGCTGTTTGTGAATTTCGATTTTCTCAGGAGATGGTCTGGTCAGAAGATATCGTTGAAGAGTTTTTCACGAAAGTTTCGGATTCATTTCCAAATAAGCAAAAAAAGATTCTAAATCTTCAATTTCAGGCTTTACAAGAGGAGACAAAGATGCAGATGCATCAAAAACTTCTCCATGCTTTTTGGAATCATGATAAAACGATGCTTATTCAATTAGGTGAACGTTATTTGTCAATTCATGCATTAAAGCCATATCCATCATGGAAGAAATTTTCTCCAATTATTGAAGAGATCTATAATTCTCTAAGAGATTTAATTACAATACAAAAGTTCGAACGCATCGGTTTTGTTTATATTGATAAAATTAATATTCCAAAAAAATCAATGAAAATTGAAGATTATTTTAATTTTTTCCCGTTTATTGGACCAAATCTTCCTCAGAATATTCTTTCATTTAATATTTCCTGTGATATTCCATTTGAAGGAGATCGTGATAATTGTAGAATGACATTAAGATCGACGATTCCTGATAAAAATGAAAATATAGCATTTCTTTTAACTACTGATTATTTTTTGATTGAAAAGGATTCGATTAATGCAGATAATGCATTGGAATGGGTTTCTTGTGCCCATAAACATATTAAAGAATTGTTCGAAGGTATTATTACTGACCGTTTGAAAGAAATCTTTGAAGCATAAAGAATTATGGCACAATTATTAGGAAATAAAAAAAAGGATGATTTTTCTCAATTGTTAGGGAAAACTGATAATAAAAACCAAGGATTCGATTTGAGGTTTCGAAATACTAATAGTATTTCATATGATTCAAAAATCGGTTTGGATAATTATTCAGATCCTCTTTTATTCCAAGAAAATCAAATAAATACATCTACAATAACAAGGGGAATTTATGCAGACCTTAATGGAATTGTAAGCGAATATAATACCGTAATTCCAGATCCTGAATCTGTTGTTGCATATCTTCAAAAACATTATGATCTCATTGATACACTATGGAAGGTTGCAAAATTTACATCAGATACCTATCAATCACCAAATGAAATTTCAATTGAAATCCGATATGGAGATGATTCTTCAGATATAATTCTTGCTGTATTTGTAAGAATGATTGAATACCCGGAAAATATTTTTGATGAATTGGATATTGTTTGCGAAAAATTTGAATCAGATTTAATTACAAGCGAGGGATTTATTCTGTTGACAACTGACTTTCAGCCTCCGAAGTATTCAAATGGGATTTCAGTGGTTTGATTTTTGTGTAATTGCACAATATCTACTCACACATTCGGGTGAACCAGAATTACCTGAAGAAGCAGCTATTCGTTGTGCTGTTAGTAGAGCCTATTATGCAGCGTTTCGCCATGCTCTGAATTACGCTAAAGATAATGGAGATTACACCGAACCGCAGATTCGATCTTTAAATCATAAAGAAATTAGGAAATATTTTAAAAAGAGAAATAATGTTAGAGTAAGTATTCATTTAGAGCGATTACATCAACTAAGAAAAGAAGCTGATTATGAAGATGCCGCATACAACGTAGATAAAAAATCTGCGAAATCTGCAATTTCAGAAGCAAAAAAAGTTCTTCAACTTAAATAGTATCATTAAAGTAAATGCCGCTTTAATAATTGATACCGTATCTTATTACATGGAATTTTGAATAAATTTAATCATTTTTCCTGAAATTTTAACATTATTTCATGATGCAATATCACCATAGAGTTAAGATAATACTGACAATTAATTTGTATACAGAATGAGGAGGTCTTTTTCTGGCTTTTGAATGTTCTCAATGCGGGGAGTGCTGCGGTCATCTTGGCCTTATGTGGGCCATCGAAAAGGAGTTATCTGACTACTCTTTTCTTGTCAGAAATGAGTATACAGGTGAACGGTACACGGTTAAAGTAACAGAAAAGCTCCGCTCTCTTTACGATGACAAAGATATATTCACCTCTCTTCCTGAAGCCTGTCCCTTCTTTCGCAAAGGCAGAGATGACGAACTATGGTACTGCACCGTTCATCTGACACGCCCGGATGTATGCAGGGAATATGGGTGCTGGAGATTTCTTATTCTTGATTCAGAGGGCAGGAGGGCAGGAAGGATCATGGGTACAAGGCATTTACATGCAGAAAATCCGGATCTTCAAAGAATCTGGGATGAAAAGGTAAGAGCCCTTATAGAACCTGATGATGCCACATGGGATAAGAAGATGTGTGAGATAATCCGTTTTGCAGGGTTTACTGTACGGAATTGATATCAAATCAGAATCAGATAAGAGATTAATATCTCATCGATTTCGGTTGATTCATACTCTCATTAAATAGTAGTAGTTCAGGTGAATAGAATCTTCTTTATTGCATCATCAGTTTCACTGATCTGCCTTCCCAAAGTGCAAAAATCAACCGATTTTCAGGTCAGATCAGGTATCGGACAGGTACATCCAGGGCCGTTCATAATCGGAACACAAATTTTTCTCCCGGCGATTTTTACATATTCAACATGAATATCAACAAGATACGTATCTTTAAGCGTTTTTCTCGTGATTACCTCTTCTGCCGGGCCGATCATGGTGAACGAACCATCCTTCATTATTCCCACAAGGTCAGATACCATAAATGCATGATCAGGAAAATGTGATGTCATCACTATGGTAATTCCCCTCTCTTTTAACCGTTCGATGAGGGAAAGGACCTGCATCTGGTTTCCAAAATCAAGGTGAGATGTTGGTTCGTCAAGCAGGAGGAGTTCAGGCTGTTGTGCCAGGGCCCTGGCAATTAATGCCATCTGATGTTCACCACCGCTGACCTCGTTTACCGGTTTATGAACAAGGTGCATAATTCCTGCTTCAGCTATTGCATCAAGGGCAATCTCCAGGTCCTGTTCCCCTGGCGAAGAAAAGGCGGATATATAAGGTGCTCTTCCCATCAAAACATATTCAAGGACAGAATAGGGAAAAGCAACCTGATATCCCTGTGGAACATATGCAATCTTTTTGGCAAGTGTCTTCCGGTCAATATTCCTGATATCCTCTCCGTCTACCATGGCCATTCCATGCTGATATTCAAGAATATCAATCATGCATTTCATCAGGGTGGATTTTCCTGTTCCATTAGGCCCTATGATGCAGAATATATCACCTGATGCAAGAGAAAAGGAGACATCCTTAAAGATATCCCGTTTTCCGTCCCAGCTGAACCGGAGATTCTCTGCTGCATAAGTTATACCCATCCGGTCTTCCTCCTCCAGAGCAGGTAGGCAAAAAAGGGAGCTCCTATTAAAGCAGTCAATATACCAAGGGGAATCTCTGTTGCAATGATAGTCCTTGATAAGTCATCCATGATAAGAAGGTATGATGCACCCATCACTGCAGTCAGGGGCAGGAGTTTTTTATAATCAGGACCGGTTATCATCCTTCCAAGATGAGGAACAACAAGTCCGACCCATCCTATGATTCCACTTATACAGACAGATGCAGCGGTCAGGAGTGTTGCAGAGATGATGATAATTCTTGTAATTCTCTTCAAATCTATTCCAAGGGTTTTTGCCTCATCCTGACTTAATGCAAGAAGATTAATCCTCCACCTTATCAGGATGAGAACTCCTCCCCCGATAATTATTGCAGGCAGAATAGCCATGATATCACTGTACCTGACTGATGAGAGGCTTCCCATAAGCCAGAATACTATGGTAGGAAGTTTTTCATAGGGATCTGCAACATACTTGGTAATAGAAAGAAGGGCCCCAAAAAAGGCGGAAATAATGACTCCTGAAAGGACCAGGACAAGCATCTGCCCGCTTTTATATAGTCGCGACAGGAAATAGGTTCCCATCACGTCTAATGTACCTCCTGCAAATGCAGATACCTGTATCATCCATGCACCGGTTGAAAAAAGGATTGCAAGTGCTGCACCAAATCCGGCACCTGATGAGACACCAAGAATATCAGGAGAGACAAGTGGGTTTTTGAATAATCCCTGGTATGCAGCACCAGCCATGGACAATGCAGCACCAACGATGACTGCTGCAATTACACGTGGGAGGCGGACCTGGAAAATGACGGTTTCATCTGCACCGGTCCATGTCTGCTCCATGGGGAATACCTGAGACAGGAGCACTTTTACAACAGTAACCGGCTCCACCTCATATCTCCCGATAAATAATGACCAGAAGATAATACCTAATGGAAGCAGAAATAAAAAAATACGGACCGGCGTTGCGATATTTAATGTTTGCTTAATGGCATTCAGGTTATACCGGACATGAGGAATTGAAACTTCATGTGAGGGGAGTGAACCGATATCAGGAGATACATATTCTGACGAATCCATAGTAAACCTTTCACATCCAGATTGCCGGTTTGTTAAGAATGATATGTTGACAACTTTTAAAAATGTTGCTATTTTAG
>JAQVIE010000039.1 GCA_028695895.1 Methanospirillum sp.
TGATGCGATTCCCAGGCAGGATTGCCCCGGTGCAGGCAGCCATATTCCCACTCATGGCTCGTGACGGTCTTGACGTCATGGCAAAAGAGATAACACGCACCCTCCAGGAACAGGGTATTCTTGTCGAATATGATGATTCTGGTGCCATTGGCCGACGATACAGGAGACAGGATGAAATTGGCACGCCTTTTGCCATAACAATCGATTATGACTCATTAAAAGATCAGACTGTAACTCTTCGTGACCGGGACAGCATGCAGCAGGTCAGGGTATCAAAAGATAAACTTGCTGACCTGATCCCAGCCCTTATCAGGGGAAAAAGCTCATTCTCTTCACTCATCTGATGGAATATATCTCCCATCCCTTTGTTGTCCCAAAGACTTTGGAGAAGAGAACTTACCAGTTTTCCATCTCCATGAATGCTCTTGAGGGAAATACCCTTGTTGTCATACCAACGGGCCTTGGAAAGACTGCAATTGCCCTCATCGTTGCAGCTTCCCGCCTGTACCAGAACGGGGGAAAGATATTGATGATGGCCCCGACAAAACCCCTGGTTGAACAGCACCTTCGCTATTTTAAGTCTCAGCTTGTCATCCCTGGTGATGATGATACAAAGTTTGCAATGTTCACCGGAGAGACATCACCTGAAAAAAGGACGAAAGACTGGATGGCTGCATCCATGATCCTTGCCACCCCGCAGGTCATCAAAAATGATCTCATAGCCGGCAGGTACGACCTGACTGATGTCTCCCTCCTGATCGTTGACGAGGGGCACCGTGCAGTCGGAAATTATGCCTATGTTTTTCTTTCCGAACGATATATGCAGACTGCACAGGATCCATTAATCCTTGCAATGACTGCATCTCCTGGTGGAAATAAGGAAAAGATCTCTGACATCGTAGAAAACCTGCACATAAAAAAAGTTGAGACCAGGACAGAAGATGATCCGGATGTAAAGCCTTATGTCCATGAAAAGGAGGTAGAGATAATTCGTGTTAACCTCCCACCTGAGCTTAAAAGTGCTCTTGATGACCTGAAAGCCCTGGTAAGTGACCGGCTCAGCCATCTGAAACAGGCCGGGTTTCCTGTAACCAACGAGTCCT
This sequence comes from Methanospirillum sp., assembly GCA_028695895.1. Classification (GTDB taxonomy): domain Archaea; phylum Halobacteriota; class Methanomicrobia; order Methanomicrobiales; family Methanospirillaceae; genus Methanospirillum. The sequence goes on from JAQVIE010000039.1 coordinate 1,104, forward strand.
CTCTCTCAATGAAAGTTTTGCAGGAGATATCAGCCGTCATCCAGCAACGGATTGCAGAGCGTGATGCATCAGGGTTTGCTGCGGCCAGCATTCATGCAGAACTGATGAAACTGAGGCATGCTATTAGTCTTGCAGAATCACAGGGCTGCATGGTTTTGAAAACCTACCTGAACAAACTACTTGCTGAAGGAAATGCACCTGACGGGACAAAGGCCTCAAAGCGGATCGCATGTGACCCACGGTTCATGAGGCTGCTGAACAGGTCCATCGAGTGGAAAGAAGAGTGTCACCCAAAACTCCTCATTCTCCCTGAACTTGTCAGATCCATCCTTGAACAATCACCCGATACCAGAATAATAATATTTGCCACTTACCGGGACACAGTCAGAATGGTCGTGGACACCCTGCAAGCAACAGAAATTTCTGCAGAGAGGTTTGTTGGCAAGGCAAACCGAGATCAGGAGAAGGGTCTTTCCCAGAAAAACCAGATCGCAACTATAGCCAGGTTTCGGGAAGGGGAATTTTCCGTACTTGTTGCAACGTCCGTGGGGGAAGAAGGACTTGATATTCCGTCAACCGACGTGGTCATCTTCTATGAACCTGTTCCATCTGAGATCCGGAGTATACAACGAAAAGGGAGAACCGGCCGTCATGGCACAGGCAGGATCATCGTCCTGGTAACCAGGAAGACGGCAGATGAGACCTTTCAGATAGTATCAAGGAGAAGGGAGAAGGCCATGGCATCCGGTATGAAAAACCTTGCCGGTAATGAGAAGAAGTTAATCCAGACTGCACTCCCAATAGACCGGGAAGAACTCAGGAGAGGAAAAGAAGTACAGGAAGAATTTTTCACCGGACCTAAGATCATAATCGATGATCGTGAGCTGGTATCAAAGGTTGCAGAGCATCTTTCATCAGCCGGAGCGATTATCCATATAAAACGGCTTTTACAGGGAGATTATAAGATAGGAGACCGCATCCTTGTTGAACGAAAGACATCCCGGGATTTTGTGGACAGTCTGATTGACCGTGACCTCCTTGATCAGCTAAGGGAAATGGCACGTGCATGCCCTAAACCTGTCCTGGTAATCGAGGGTGGTGACATCTATGCACAAAGGGATATACACCCGAATGCAATCAGGGGGGCACTTGCTGCCATATCGGTCTCAATGGGAATTGCCATCTTTCATACCAGGGATGCAGGTGATACTGCCGATCTGTTCCTGGTTCTTGCACGTCGTGAAGAGGAAAACGGATACAAAGAGCGGGGATCAGGCCAGAAAGAGGCATACGAAAGCCTTGCAACTGCACAAGAAGCCATCATAAGCGCTTTTCCAGACCTTGGACCAAAATATGCCCGTGCTCTGTTGACAACCTTTGGCTCATTAAAAGCAATCCTGGATGCTGAAAAAGAAGATCTGCTCCAGGTTCCAGGCATCGGGGCAAAAAAAGCAGAGATTATTTATGAATTGTCCCGACGTCCGTATCCATAGAAAAGAAAGGTATACGCTTCAGCCCCTTTTTTCACAGCATCCATGAGAGCAAGGATCCTGGTGCTGTCCCGCTCCTCTCTTGCCTGAATGAGAAGTGAACGAAGGGTCAGGGCAAACTCATCCTCAAGACCTCCTGGCGCCACCGGCTCCTGATGCCAAATTCCCTCTCCACTGCCAGGCAATTGGACCGGGGAATTTTTAGTTTCTTGTGATTGTGCAGCCTGTTCTTCCCTGCATACAACGCAGAAAGTCTCTCCTTTATACTCAAAGAGCGGGGAGTGGCAGACAGGGCAGGTTTTTGACAACATTTTTCCTCCTTTCAGGAGGTACTCTGCCATTATCTCATCCGGGCTTTTTATCTCAGTCATCGGTCAGTACTGTTTTATGGGGTGGGAGTATACTTATAAGCGAAGGTTAAGACAGGTGATAATATGCCAACTCCAGAAAAAACCATCGATATCTGTATTCAGATGTTATCTGCCATTATTGACGATGGCACCATCCCAAGAAATATCCGCCGTGTAGCAGACGAAACCCGTACTATTCTTCAGAACCAGGAACGACAGCTTGGACTTCGGGCAGCAGAGGCAATCTCAAAGGTTGATGAGATAAGCTCAGATCCGAACATGCCGGTCCATGCACGCACCCGCGTCTGGGAGCTGGTCTCACAGCTGGAGACCGTACCGCTCGATTAAATCGCATCCTGTTTTGGGAGGACAGATAATCTTCCTCCATGGAACTTTTCCTGAAAATTTTTACCTGATATAGTTCATTCGCCCATAACAGTTACCACAATCTGCCTGTCCCGCCTTGATCTGGTGTCAAGTTCAAGCAGGACGATCTGTTGCCAGGTTCCAAGAACAAGCGCACCATTCCGCACTGGAACTGTCAGGGACGGCCCTACCATTGCAGCTTTTACATGCGATCTGCCATTCCCGTCTCCCCACCTGCTGTCATGGTCATATACGATGTCAGAAGGTGCACATACTGATAAGGCCCTTGAAAGATCTTTAAGAACACCTGGTTCATATTCGATGGTGGTTAACGCAGCAGTGGAACCTACCACAAAAACATGACAAAGACCAGCCTTTATTCCTGATGAACGAACAATATCCTGCACCTTATCGGTGATGTCAACGATATCTCCTTCTCCCCTTGTTGAAAGCAATAAATCTGCGGAAGCCAGCATATAATGACAATCGTATTCAGGATGCAAGATAGTTTCTAAAAAAGTTGAAAAAGGTTAGTCCAGTTTTTTAATGACTTTGTTTGCTATCTTAAGAGCACAATAGTCACCGCACATGGTGCAGGCATCAGTGTCGGCTGATGCACGTTCGCTTCTTATCTGCCTGGCTCTTGCCGGATTAATGGCAAGATTAAACTGGGCTTCCCAGTCAAGATCACGGCGGGCATGACCCATTGCAAGATCCTGGTCCCGCTTGTTTAACTTTATCATGTCACCTACATGGGCTGCAATCCGGCTGGAGATAACACCTTCGTAGACCTCTTCCGGGTTTGGCAGTGCAAGGTGCTCTGCCGGGGTAACATAACAGATAAAATCAGCACCGTACATCGAGGACATGGCTGCACCAATTGCAGAGACACGGTCATCATATCCTGGAGCAATGTCTGTGACAATAGGGCCGAGCATGTAAAACGGTTTATTATTGGACATCCGCTTCATAAGACGGACATTTGTCTCTATCTGGTCAAGCGGGACATGACCTGGTCCTTCTACGATGACCTGGATTCCTTTCTCATGTGCACGATCACCAAGTTCGGCATTGATTATCAGTTCCTGGATTTGTGCACGGTCTGTTGCATCATGGATGGCCCCTGCCCTCATACCATTACCGGTTGAAAGAGTCACCTCGTGTTCTTTTAAGATCTCACACAGGTAGTCAAATTCTGCAAAGAGCGGATTTTCCTTGTCATTATGCAGCATCCACGCAGTAAGGAAGGCACCACCACGGGAACAAAGTCCGCCATGTCTCCCCTGTCGTTGAAGACGTTCAAGGGTAATACGGTTGACACCGGTGTGAATTGCCATGAAATTGGTCCCAAGCTTAGCCTGCTCTGCAGTGATCCGAAAGAGGTCATCTTCACGCATATGAATGACAGCCCCGTCTTTTCTTGCTGCCTCGATAAATGCCTGGTAAAGAGGAACTGAACCTACAGAAAGGGAGGTTGCTTCAATGCATCTCTTCCTGACATCAACAAAGTCACCACCAGTTGATAATTCCATGATGGTGTCTGCCCCGGCACGCTCTCCAGCCTTTACCTTCTCAACTTCCATGTCCACATCAACAATATCTGTCGAGGTTCCGACTGAACAGTTCACCTTGGTCTTAAGGCCTTCACCAATACCACAGAGTTTGACCTTCCGGTACGGTGAGACCGGTATTACTATCTGGCCGCTTGCGATCCCCCGGCGTATAAAATCTTCAGTAACGCCTTCCCGGGCCGCAACGACTTTCATTTCTTCGGTGATGATGCCTTTTTTTGCATCCTCGACTATTGACATAGCCTATATGTTCCATTAGAAGATACATAAAGGCTCTTTTGTGAAAAAGAGAGTCCATTTTTGTTTATTTGAAAACAAGAAATATTGCATTGTCATTTTTTCATCCTGAATATTCTATAACAGGGAGATCAAACCTTCATAAGTAGTGGTTGAGTCAATACAGTTAAACTTTGGAGGATTTGTCCCGCTGAGCACCGTAGACTGGAGGGGAAAGTCCGTTTGCGTGGTTTTTTTCCGGGGATGTCCGGTCAAGTGCTGGTACTGTCATAACCAGAACATCCTGACCGGAGAAGACAGAAGACCAATAGAAGAGATCAAAGAACTCATTCGTTCTTCATCTTTACTCATCAGCGGAGTCATATTTTCCGGAGGTGAGGCAACTATGCAACCGTCTGCGCTCTTATCCCTTGCAGAGTACAGCAAGTCAATCGGGCTTTTTACCGGGCTGCATACCAATGGCGTATATCCGGATGTCATCAGGAAACTGATTGAAAGAAGGTTTATTGATCATATTGCCCTTGACATTAAGGCAGAATGGAACCTGTATACCGTCAGGGGAAAGGAACGTGCTGTTGGAAAACAGGTTAAGGAATCGCTGACACTATGTACCAATGCCAGCCAGGCTGGAATACTCCCGGATTTTGAAGTTGTGATAACACTGTTTCCCGGATATGGAGAAGAGGTAATGATGATATCTCATGATGTCGCTCCAGACATTGATCTTGTATTGCAACAGGGAGTATACCAGGGAATAAAACCTCTTGATCTGAATAATTTAAAAGAAATAGCAGACAGACTTGGCCGAAAGGTCAGAATAAGGACACGTAGTGATGGAGAAATAATATATGAAGGTAATAGCAGTAGTGGGGATGCCGGGATCAGGGAAAGGTGAATTCTCTGCTATAGCGCAGGATATGGGGATCCCGGTTGTGGTGATGGGTGATGTCATCAGGGAAGAAGTGAAGACCAGAGGTCTTGCCCCAACAGATGAGAGCATGGGAATTGTTGCACGGGCTCTTAGGGAAAAGCATGGAATGGCAGCAATTGCCCATATCTGTATACCGGTGATAAACAGGCAGCAGGCCGGTGTGGTCCTGGTTGACGGGGTGAGGGGAGATGCAGAGGTGACAATGTTATCTGAAAAATTTCCTGATTTTTCTCTTGTCTCTATTGAAACACCACTTATAACACGATTTGCAAGATTATCCGAGCGTGGGCGTTCAGATGATCTTATACACATCAGTGAACTGGTCGCCAGGGATGAACGGGAGTGCTCATTTGGTCTTGGAAAGGCAATGGAACTTGCATCGGTCAGGATAGAGAATACCGGAACCAGGATGGAGTTTCGGGATAAGGTCAGGGAGTATCTGACCGGGATGAAGGCAAAAACATGAGTATCAGGTACTATTTCGGATCCTCTTCAAAAGTCTGGGAGAATGTCTCCTGGATTTATGGCATAGAAGAGGCCGGATTTGACGGTTGGGAGATCTGTGCAGATGGAAATTACCATTTTGGAAAAAAAGACCAGTATAACAATGTTATCGAGACACTCCGGTCAACAACCCTGAAGGCAACGGTTCATGCTCCATTCGGAGACCTGAATCCGGCTGCAATTAATGATCCTATCTGGCGGGAGACAGTAAGGCAGCTTACCGAATGCATCAGGCTTTCATCTGAGATCACCGACCGGGTGACCATTCATCCGGGATATCTCTCCTGCACAGGTAAACTGGTCCCGGACAAGATCTGGCAGCTTCAGAAGGAAGCCATGCGGGAAGTAGGAAAAGCTGCAACAGAGTATGGGGTTATTGCCTGCCTTGAGAACATGCCTGATATTCATGATTTTCTCTGCCGGTATCCTGAAGAGATCCAGGGAATAATTGAAGGAATTGAAGGAGTCTCCATGACGATTGATTTCGGTCATGCACATACCATGGGAAAGGTGAAAAACTTTATAAAAGTGCTGAAATCCGCCTCCCATGTCCATATCCATGATAATAATGGAAAATCTGACGAACACCTTGCCATAGGGGAAGGGACACTTGACTGGAATACTCTGTCAAAAGCCCTTCTCAGGGATTATCAGGGGGTTGTAGTGGTAGAAGGAAGATCTGTTTCTGAAGCAAAGTTATCCTTATCACGGATCAGGGGGTGGAGATAATCGCCGGAGAGACCCTGCAGATCTTCTTTCTTGGAACATCAGGGGCACTTCCCACCATATCCAGGAATCTTCCCTGCATACTTTTAAAATGGGGATCTCATGACTTTATCTTTGACTGCGGAGAGGGATCACAACGGCAGATGATGAAAGCGCGTGCAGGATTTTCTCCTGAAGTAATATATATATCACACTGGCATGCAGACCATTTTCTTGGAATTATCGGTCTGCTTCAGACCATGTCATTTAATGGGAGAGTTCGACCACTTACAATCGCAGGCCCTGACTGTGTACATGAAATGGTGACTGATATCACCGATCTTTGCAGAACAAGGCTTGGATTTCCGGTAGAATCATTAAAGGTCAGGGCCGGGGATCTGTTCATCCATGAAGGATACTCCATCCATGTGTTTGGAGCAGATCATGGAATTCCCGGGGTCGGATATATTTTTGAAGAGAACATGAGACCAGGGCGGTTTAACCGGGAACGTGCCATTGAACTTGGAATCAGGCCGGGACCACTATTTAGTAAACTTCAACGTGGATCTCCTGTGACCATAACTACAGATGGGGAAGAAAAAACTATAACCCCGGAGATGGTCATGGGCCCAATGAGACCTGGAAGAAAGGTGATATACACCGGGGATACAAGGCCGGTCCTTTCTGAACTTGCGGATATAGGAGAGGATGCCGACCTTCTTATCCATGATGCAACCTTTGATCACAAGGAGATGGAAAGGGCAAAGGAATTCATGCATGCAACCGCATACGAGGCAGGAATGGTTGCTCAGACTATAAAAGCCAGACGACTTGCCCTTTTTCATTTCAGTACAAGGTATACGTCAACAGAGGCTCATGTGGCAGATGCAAAAGTTCATTTCACAGGAGAGATTCTGGCCCCGGATGATCTCACTGTTTTTGATGTCCCGTTCAGAGACGACTAATTTCCAAATTTTTTACTGAAAGAAGCTTTTCAAAGCAGAAACACGCCTGACAGATCTCCTGAAATAGGAGGAAGGATGATATTATCACTACTCATATGAACCGCTTCAATTGAGGAAG
>JAQVIE010000040.1 GCA_028695895.1 Methanospirillum sp.
GGTCAGCAGATGTGACAATGTTCTGGATTTTATATGTCAGTTCGCTTGCAATTTCAATGTTCAAGGACCTTAACAGATCGCCGAGTATTTCAAGTCCCTTATTAAGACTCTCAACACTTTTAGCTCCGGTAAGTACAACTTTACCAGAACCGAATACCAGTGCTGCTATCTTGGGATTTTGCATCCGGATAACAACACCTGGAAACCGCTTTTTGTTATATTCGGCATCCTTTATACTGGATGCAATCTGGGGGAGGTCCAGGGATTCTGAGATCTTCGCTGAGGCCACGATATTCTCTATCCGGAGCGAAGTTTCAGGAGTTGCAGCCATGGTTATAAATCTATTAAAACAGTATATAAAGAGTTGGATGATTAATCATCAAGGGTGGATACATCACCAGGATCCATACCCATCTCTTTTGCTCTTAATACTCGCCGCATGATCTTACCACTTCTGGTTTTGGGCAGATTATCTACAAAGTCAAGTTCTGCCGGGACTGATATGGGGCCAAGAATAATTCTGACATGATATCTCAGATCATGAATAAGTTTTGGGGTAGGAACTATACCGTTACGTAAAATTACAAATGCTTTTATTATATTTCCTTTCAATGGATCTGGTTTCCCAATAGCTGCAGCTTCTGCAACGGCACTATGTGAAACCAGGGCACTTTCAATCTCGGCAGTTCCTACATTATGACCGGCTACAATGATGATATCATCAGATCTGCCAAGCAGCATGATATACCCGTCTTCATCCATTACCGCAAGATCATTGGTGCTGTAATAGCCATATTTTCCAAAGTTCCAGTATTGCTGGTACCGTTCATCATTCTGATAGACGGTCTTCATCATGGATGGCCATGGCTCTTTGATAGCCAGAAACCCTGTGGCCCCAGTAGGTACCGGGTCTCCGTCATCATCAACAACAGTTGCAACAACCCCTGGGATAGGTTTTCCTGCATATCCTGGTTTCATTGGAAGACCGACCATCGTAGTAACCATATGCATCCCGGTCTCAGTCTGCCACCATGTATCAAGTATTGGGCATTTTTCTTTTCCGATGTACTTGTAAAACCATTCAAATGCTTCAGGGTTGAGAGGTTCTCCCACTGAACCCAGAAGACGGAGAGTGGAAAGATCGTATTTATTCGGCCATTCCTCTCCTATACGCATAAACATTCTGATTGCAGTAGGTGCCGTGTAAAAGATAGTGATTCCGTAATCTTCGATTAATTTCCACCAAATCCCGGGATCAGGATAATCCGGAGTATATTCAGAAAGGAATATAGTACCACCAACAAGGAGCGGCCCGTATATACCATAGGTGTGCCCTGTAATCCATCCTGGATCAGCAGTACACCAGTAAACATCATTCTCCCGCAGTGTCAGCACGTACTTTGTTGTATAATATGCACCTACCATGTACCCGCCAGCTGCATGTACAATTCCTTTTGGCGGACCCGTTGTCCCGGAAGTGTATAAAATAAATAAAGGATCTTCAGAGTCAACATGTGCCGGTTCACAATACCTGTCTGCCTGGGAGATTAAATCTTCATAATCCAGCTCAAACTCATCAAGAAGGCTTACTTTTGGCTCCTGAGTCCTTAGAATAATCACCCTTTCAACAGTAGGGGCATGAATGAGAGCCTCCTCTACCACCGGTTTTAAGGGTATGCTGCCTCCACGCCTAACTGAAGCATCTGCCGTGATGACAATCTTTGCACCTGCACCGGTGATACGTTCGTTAAGGGCTTTAGAACCATATCCAGCAAAAACAACGGTATGTACCGCCCCAATTCTTGCACAGGCAAGCATGGACACAACAAGCTCAGGTATACCCGGCAGATAAATACAGACGCGATCTCCTTTCTCCACGCCCAGGGACTTTAAAGCATTTCCAAGTCGCATAACATCCTTGTAAAGCTGGTAATAGGTCAGTATCCGTTCTTTTCCATTTTCTCCTGCCCAGAAAATGGCAACCTTGTTTCTACGGTCATTGTTGACATGTCTCTCCAGGCAGTTATAGGTAATATTCAAATCGGCACCAGTGAACCATTGAGCATAAGGATGGTTCCACACTTTTATATTATCCCACTGCTTGAACCAGAGAAGATCTGATGCAATCCTGCGCCAGAAGGCATCTGGGTCTTTTTCAAATTCATGATACAACTCATTATAATCATGAATTAATGCGGATTCCTGGAAACTCGGGTCTGGATAGTGCACTATTTGTTCAGGTTTTTTCAACTCTTCTTCTGAGATAATAATCCACCTCAATTATCATTATTTATCATGAATAATTCCTTAAATTCTTTATTCTTTTCATGGATATTTGTTGTTCAACAGATACGGTTATTTTATATGGAATGGTGATTCAGATTGTAAGTGCAGAATTTGACGAATTGCCTTACGTCATTTGTTGAAACCGGTAGAGCCGGCACTACATCGCAGAGGTAATACATGACAGAATGGATGCTCAGTGAATCAGAAGGATATGACCTGCTTTCAAAATACGGAATCCCAACTCCTAAGTACAAGATAGTTACTAAGGCAGAAGATGCAGGGTCAGCAGCAGAAGCAATTGGTTTTCCGGTTGTAATGAAAATTATGTCTCCGGACATTGTTCACAAGAGTGATGCCGGAGGTGTGATAGTCGGTATTGGAACAAAAGAAGCAGCTCAGTCCGCGTTTAATCAGATTGTTGCAAATGCCAGGGCTTATAATCAGAATGCTGATATCCATGGTGTAATTGTTGAAAATCAGGCTGCACCAGGTCTTGAACTAATTATTGGCGGTAAGACAGACCCGACATTTGGTAAAGTCATTACATTTGGTATAGGTGGCACTCTGGTTGAACTGATGAAGGATGTTACCCTTCGTATTCTGCCGATTGATGAGGAAGAAATCAGGAGAATGGTGACCGATATCGATTCTTACCCTCTCATTGCCGGATACAGGGGTTCAAAACCTAAGGATGAAGAAGTTCTTATACAGATAATCAAGAATGTATGCAAAATGTTTGAAGATCAAAAGGATCTTCGTGAATTTGACATCAACCCTATCAGATTATATGACTCAGGTGCCTGCGCAGTAGATGCCAGGATCATAATGGATAATGACATAAATCTTCTTGATACTGTTGATCTTGAACCTGTACCTCCTGAGTACTTTAAGCCCAAATCTGTTGCTGTTATTGGTGCTTCTGATGATACCAGCAAGATGGGATATGCCGTCATGCATAATCTGCTTCACTTCCCTGGCAAGGTCTATCCAATTAACAATAAACGTGATACCGTTCAGGGCCTGAAAGCCTATCCCACTATTCTGGATGTACCAGAAGAAGAGATCGATCTTGCGGTTATCACCGTTCCAGCCCGTCATGTTCCAGGAGTCATGGAGGAATGTGGAAAGAAAGGGGTAAAGATAGCAGTAGTTATTACAGCCGGCTTTAAGGAGATGAGTGAAGAAGGGCAGATGCTTGAAGAACGTATCGTTGAGATTGCTCACCGTTACGGTACCAGGATTGTCGGACCAAACTGCCTTGGACTTATCATCCCACCAATAGGACTTGACACAACATATGTGGCCCAGTCTCCAAACTCTGGAAACATTGCTTTCATCTCCCAGAGTGGTGCTATTGTAAACACTGTTGTTGACTGGTCCCTTACTAAAGACATAGGATTCTCACTTGTGGTATCTGTTGGAAACCAGGCAGACCTGAACTTCTTTGACTATCTCAGGGCTGCGGCAGCTGACCCTGAGACCAAAGTCATCATCATGTATATTGAACAGATTAAAAATGGGAAAGCCTTCATGGAGATAGTAAGTGAAGTATCCAGGCACAAACCTGTTGTTGCATTAAAGGCTGGTTCATCTGCCCGTGGTCAGGTAGCAGCTGCATCACATACAGGATCCCTTTCAGGTTCTTATGATGTCTATATTGAGGCATTTAGAAAATCCGGCGTCTTACTTGTCCACACTCTGACCGGTGCTTTTCTTGCAGCAGAGATGCTTTCACACCCGAAACGATATCCCAAGGGCCGCCGTGCAATCGTAGTTACAAATGCCGGAGGATTTGCTGTGCTTTCATCAGATTATTCCGAGAGGTATGGAGTTAAGATGATTGACCTGCCTGAATATCTGGTAAAAGAACTGGATTCATTCCTCCCTGAATTCTGGAACCGTGGAAACCCGATAGACCTGCTTGGTGATGCAACTGAGGGACGGTTTGAAAAGACTTTTGAAGTGCTTGCTAAGAACGATGCACTATGGGATATGTGCTTTATTGTTGGATTCCCAAACAATATTCTTTCATCAGAACAACTGGCAAACAAGATTTTGGAGTTTTCCAAATCTACTGATAAAAGAATTATCCCGACACTGCTTGGTGGTGCATCAATGGATCGTGGAAGAAATATCCTTCATGCACAAAATATTCCAAGCTTTGAAGAACTGGATATGATGTTCCGGGTAGTTGGAAGACTGCTTTACCAGATATACAGAATAAAAGCGCAGGGAGTGTATTAATTAACTTCCCAAAAAAAATTTATGAATATCCAGGCATTGCAGTTACATTCTGCTGCTTATCTTGGGGTGCTTCAAGAGTTCTGAATTTTTGTTCATATTCTCCAACTGTCCGTTGAAGAACAGCAAGCAGATTTTTTGCATGATTTGGGCTGATACTTACAACTGCCTTACCTCTTGCCTGGTTTATTCCGGGAATCTGATGGAGAAAAATAAATGTAAATTCATCTTCCTTATAAGCAATCTGAATCATATTACTATAGACCGGTTCTACATTGGGTGGTATTGTCACCTGAATTTCGTTTGATGCCATCTCTCATCTGTTTGATTCCAATTACAATAAAATGACCGAACGCGGTATTTCAAAGAAACCTGGTGATGGAGTGGCAATATCCTCAATTGTCACTGCATTTCATTGTACGAGACAGTATTTTTTTTATTCAGAAATGAAATCAAATCCTTCTGAAAAATATAGTATATGCAAACATGTCTCCTGTGCAGATCCGGATATAAAAGAAGAAAAACTCTGGGACATCATCTGCATGATCCATCCGGACATATCAGTTGAAAAAAGAAGTTTCCTTAAAGATTGTCTTAATGCTGTCAGACATGTCCCGGTCAGGCCCTGGACAGACACAGACATTCTGGTAAGGTCAGACAGGGCAGGTATCTATGGACTTCTTGATAAGTATGATGCAACAGCCGAAGAATATACACTGACAAGGTGTACCAAAGCTCCACAAAAGGGGTGCTGGCCGGAGGATGCAATCAGAACTGCAGCGCTTCTGATATGTCTGGAGGATACCTGCAAAAAAAAGCCTGAAGGACTTTATATTGAATATATCCCTTCCGGCATAATCAGGTACTATGAACCAACTCCAAAGGATCGTAGAAAGGTGTTTCAACTAATTAATAAAGTCAGGGATGTAAACAAAGGAGGAATCCCCAAAAAACCTCTCAATCCACCTTGTTCTGGATGCCGGTTTTTTGACCGGTGTTCACAAAATGAACCACGAAGATTATCCTTCCTTTTCAAGAAGTGACAATGACCTGATGAATTCTCCTTTTGCTTCCCTGGTAGTCCCTACCACAAGCCATTTCTCTTTGCCATGCTGCTCAACAATGCCCTGTGCCTCTAGTCTTTCACCTGTAAAAGCCTGGCCTGTGTAGGTATGAGTGAATGACAGTACCCGTGATATTTCAGGGTGATCAATTTCGTATACAGCAGGACTGTCAAATGCAAACTGGTCAGCAGTCACCGTTGCTTCGATTCTATTTTTTCCAAGAACAACCCCTTTATGCATGGAAAAACCTGGCAGATCACTATAGGAGCGTGTATATAAAAGGTCAAAATATGTCCCATCCACCTGTCCACGGTTTTGTTTTCTCTTTTCGTGAAGAATAAATTCTTCATATGAGGTGTAAGGGTTTCTTTTTTTATAAACAGTTTTCCAGAGAGATTCACTTAAATCTTTAATAGTGCCATTTTTTATAGAGCGAGCCAATTGTTTTTGGGCATATCCAAATGCAGATCCATAGACAACCCCGTCAATATCAGAATTTTTCCCTTCAAGCCCACAAAGAAGAGAACCGGTCACACCAAAGGAACAGGGAGGCAGATGTAATGCTTTTACGAGTTTAGCAACTTTTGTATGATGCGTTTTAATTCTTTCAATCTCTTCATCAGGCTTTAAAACTTTTTTCACCTGGTTTAGTGGTATCCGGTGGACAAGAACTGACCATTCCGGATGATGCTTTGATATCAGATGATATGCCTCTTCAAACTCAACCTTCCTGTACCTGGTTTTGGAATTATCAATTCTGTCACCTGAAGGATCTGGGATATATCGGAGCACTGAACCAATTGTTGAGAAATTATCGTAAGCGGCGACTGCATAATACCATCCATTTACATCTCTGACAAAATCACGAAGACGAACTGGTTTCAACAGGACCACCTGGATAAAAAGGCTGCAATAGATTCAATATCTACCCCTGCCCTTATAATTTCCCTAAATTCCAGGTCCACAACGGTTGAACAAATCCCGGGAAGTGGTCCGGCATTTATTGCACAATCATATGGGACATTGCATAATTCAATTGATACAGGATCAGGTCCGCCGGATAGATTAGCGCTTGTTGCAGTAATTGGTGAATCAAATCTTGAGATGAGTTCTAAAGCTATTTCGTGGTCGGGGTATCTTATACCAATCTTTTTTGTTCCGGCTGTAAGTCTGGCTGATATAATTTTTCGTGCAGGCAGTATTACTGTAACCGGTCCTGGAAGAAATTCATCAATAAATTCCTCTGCCATCTCATCAACATATGCAACCGCTCCAATCATGTCAGGATCTGATACTGCTATTGAGATCGGTTTATAGTATTCCCTCCCCTTTGCTTCAAACACCTTTAAAATTGCCTCGTCAGACAGGGCATCCCCCCCAAGGCCATATAATGTATCTGTTGGATAAACAACAAGCCCGTCATGCATCAGTACATTCAATGCACGTTCTATAGAATTTCTCAGAATTTTTTCCCCCTTACTCGGTATACATCAAAAACTGCAATACCTGATACATGCATCACAGCAAAAACTCCGGCCTGTATTGGATCTGTTACCACAAGATCAGCATGGCTTGCAACGCTTCCAGCCATGTTAAGAGCAATAACTGGAATACCCGCCTCTTTTACCCGGTCAACCGACTCAGAAGCTGTTCCACCCATGATTGAACCAGCAAGAACCAGAATCTCCACTCTTGGCAGACGAATCACGGCATCTATTGCCTGTGAAAGAGTTTTTTCACCAACCAGTGGTATGGTATCGACTGATATCCGCTCCCCCCTGATATTATGCCGGTCTGCTTCATTTACAGCGCCCATTGCTACCTGGGCCACCTGTGCTCCGCCTCCAATAATTATTACCCGTTTTCCATAAATGTCGCTGAAAGATACATGCTCAATGACATCTCTGACGCCAGATAATTCATGTAATGCATTGACAAGGTTTTCCTGATGAACATCACCTTCATATTCGATATAGAGTTCATCGTAAACATCTTCAGACCGGCCATGTATTGTCTCAAGATGAATCATAACAATATTGGCATTATTGTCTGCGAATGTTCCGGCAATATCTTTCAGGACCCCTTTCTGATTTCGTGCATAAATACAAATTGCTTTTAAATTTTCTTCTGACACACGCTTAGAACCTCCTGCATTGTTTTATTATTAGTCTCAGAAAAGATGAGATCTGTAAAAAGATACAGCTTTCTTCTTATGCGTGTATTCATTATAGAGATTATTCTATCTTATCAAATGAAAAATAAGATTCATCATACAATGAACAGCCTCTGTACCTTTTCATCTCTGAATGCTAAAGATAAGGTTTCAAATAGTCTGATTGTTAATTTGTGATATCTGTGCAGCCATCAATACCCAAAACCGCATCACTGTCACTCTGGCAGATTATTCCCCTGTATATAGGATCAGTTCTTGGATCAGGAATCCTGCTATTACCCGGCCTTACTGCAGATTCAGCAGGTCCCGCATCTATTTTGGCATGGGTCTTGATGAGCATTCTTGCAATTCCGATGGCTCTGAGTATGGGATTTCTCTCGGTCCGGTTCCCTCATGCTGGAGGGGTATCATATTATGTGACCAGGGCATGGAATGCTGATATTGGCATGCTTGTCGGCTGGTTTTTTTTATTATCAGCCATCATGGCTGTCCCGGTCATCGCACTTACCGGTGCCGGATAT
>JAQVIE010000041.1 GCA_028695895.1 Methanospirillum sp.
TACAATCTAAAGAATATAAGAATGGTTGTGGTGATAAGCATATTTAATTCAATCTATTTTTGTGCAATAAAAAACCGGCTGCCAAGAGGCAGTGTTTTCCGAAATACAGTATTATCTATAAAAAAATGTTTTCAATGGCCGTTTCAAAAAATATTTTTTTGGGACAGTCTTTTTTTTAATCATTCCTGTTTTTTGATTAAACAATATCTGAATAGCCTTTTGATCTCAAAAAATAACTATATTTCCTCCCATCCCCCCAAAACGCCATAGGCTCATACTCCGGGTACGGATAATACCCTAACTCCAGTTCAATCTCTGCTCCCCTGTGAGCAATATGCTCTCCCACCAGACGCCGGATAGATACAGGTCTCCCACTACAGCAATTGATGATCCCATGACATTCTGGATATCCAGCAATCTTGACAATCCTCCTGGCAACCTACTCTACCGGAAGATAATCCCTTAGCTGTTCACCACCGGACATCCGAAATACCAAATCGCCCCGGTCAATCGCAGCATCCAGTTGTGAAAGAAGACTCTTCGGGTTCTGCCCCGGACCATACAGGTAAAACAATCTCACCCACTGGAGAGTGAACGGATGAATCTCCTGGAGCATCACAAGAGATTTCCGAAGCACATCCTTCGCAAACCCATACGGAGTTACCGGAGCAGTTAACATCTCCTCTGATAGACACCCGTTCTGGAGCCCGTACTCAAAGCAGGTTCCAGTCACAAGAACCCGTCTCACTCCCGACAAAACCATATTCCTGATGAACCGGTAATCAGCAGGAGGCGTCTTAAAAATGAGAGAGTGAGTCATAATGTGACAGTCCTGGCCAGGTCGGGTAGAACAGAACATCAAAGAGGCCATATGCAGCGACCAGATCCGTTTCAGGATGATGAATATCAATAGAAATATACCGGACTTTCCCCTATCAGGGCATCAATTCAGCTTTCATCCGGTCACGGGAAACCGCATGAACCTGATGTCCGTGAGCCAGAAGTTCTGATACTACATGACAGCCGACAAACCCGGTTGTACCGGTGACCAGAATCTGTAATGATGGTACCATTGTGAAAAACCTCCTCCTTTCACGACAGCAGATATCTGATAAGATTCATCCCCAATGGGATCTGATTCTCATCCATCATACTGGTTTTCCAGGATTTTCATAATATTTTCTCTCAAAATCGGGAGATCTATTTCGACCGCATTCCACACAGCATCCAGATCCACTCCCATATATTTGTGGATAAGGACATCGCGAAATCCTGCAATTTCCCTCCAATGTATCTCTGCATGTTCTTTTGCATGAAAAACTTGGATTTGTTCGGGGTCTCTCACCCCACTCATAATCCAGGATCAGGAGCTTTTAGAACCTGAGATGCCTCCTTAAACAACTTAATCGCCTCCTCGATAGTAAATGATAATGGTATTTTAACAGTTGGTATCTTTGGAATTTTTTTTGGGCGAGCGTACTTGTCCTCGTAAAGTTCATCGTTCGTGATCAGGTGCCAGATAATTGTAATAATTTTCCTGGCAAGTGCTACAGCAGCCTTTCCTTTGCCAATGATATCCTTTTTACTTTCATAGAAATCATAGAATACGCTTACTTTCCTTTTAGCTGCTGCATGAGCTACTTGTATCAGAATCCCTCTTGCGAGTCTGGAACCTCTCTTTGTAATTGATCTTCTTGAATTATGATCGGCAGATTGGTAGACTTTCGGAACAATTCCAAGCCAGGAGGCTAGTTTATCTGCAGAAGAGAAATCATTAAAATCTCCAATTTCGGCTAAAAGCGAAATGCAGCGATCTCACCAACTCCTGGAACAGTTAATAAGATCTTATACTCGCAGGGATAGTGCTCTCGTGCAAACTCAGAAGAAACTTTAGTGAGATAACTAATTACCGCATCGAGTACTCTTAAGACTTCTAAAGAGTATCTAAGTTGCATCAGGGCATACACTGATAGGCTCTGTTCCAGTAGTTGTCGGATATCACCCCCTTTTTTAATTCGAACTTGCCCTTTTATTGACATCATAATTTCATCCGCAGGGGTCCCTTGGATAATTCCATCCATAATCTTTCGCCCTGACTTTCCAAAAACATCAGTAAGCACATTTGACAAATGGAACATTTCGTTGTCAAAGATATTATGGATGCGATTCTTAAGATCGGTCCTCTTGCGAACTAAGAAGTGCCTCATTCGGACAATATTTCGAAAATCGCGTTGATGGGCGGGGAACTACCCGAGATGGATTAATCATCCCTTTTAAGGCTAAGGTTGCAATTATTTCAGAGTCTATTTTATCCGTCTTTTTATGATTCATGACCTTCATGTCATGCGCGTTACCGACAATTACAGTTGTATGATCACACAAACTGTCGTAAATATGGTACCAAAAATTGTTAGTCGATTCACAGGCTACCACTTGACATTTATGTTCAATTATCCAACTCTTTAATGCAAGGAGTCCTTGCATTGTTCTTTCAAATCGTTGCTGGATCTTGAGTTCTTGAGTGGAAAGAATTGTTGCCACAATGAATTTTTTGTGGATATCAAGACCTGCAGCGATTTCGTAATTTTCAGTCATAACTATCAAAAATTGGTAATTAGCGAATTACCTGGCTGGTTAATTTTGCATTCGCGATCTAAGTCACAGTCCAGCTTACAAGGGCAATTCAGGGTTAGTTTTTTTAACGGGCTTAGATCCCAAAAAGAAAACAACCTGCACTACCAAAAAGAAGTTTGAACGGAAAATGCTTTTAGTTTTTCATTGGTCAGGCTTGAGGCGAAGCCTCATAAGGGTTTTTTTAATTTAGCTTATCAATATCGCTAATCAATGTACTATAATGAACCATTGGAATTTGCAAATAAATATAGATTGTGAAATGATAGTTCATAACCAATTGCCACCCGCTGGGCTTTGGAAAATAAAAAAACGGCTCTCATGACTGGATGAATGAGGGAATACAGGGTATTAACAATCTATCCGAAATCCTTCCCCCCTTTTATTACTTCTTCAGGGCGATCCTGTGCATGCCGGCAGGAACACGAATTTCAAATTTTACACCTTTTCCATGCTCCCCGGTCTCAGTGATACTCATCCCGGTAATAGAGAGGATCTCGCTGATTAAGAACAATCCCATGCCGGTGTTCTTACCAAACCCTTTCTTAAAAATCTGTGTCTTCTCTTCAGGGATGACTCCCCCGCCATCGTCCTCGTATAAGATAATTAACTCCCCGTTGCTTTGCAGATGATATGAAAGTGAAATATTAGAGACATCTGCTCCGTGGCGAAAAGAATTATCAATAAGATTATAAAACACCTTTTCGAGCATAAGGTCTGCATAGATCTCAAGACCTTCAAGAGACGAGCCAGGGGATAAACAAGGTATCATATTCCTTAGCATCGGGCGGGCAAGGATTTCATCAGGACTTTGCCATGCAGGCTCCGCAGAACCAAGCTCCTCGTATTCCCTTGTGAAATTGATGAGAGTTTTGATCTCATACGATGACTTACTAATCGCCTCTATCCTTTTTTTCATCTTAGGGTCGGTAATATCTTCCTTAATGATCTCTGAATAAGCAGAGATCACCATAACCCGGTTTAAGATGTCATGCCTGGTCACACTGGTAAGAATCTTCAGCTTCTGATTCACCTGTGAGACTGCATTATGGGCCTTTCGAATATCGTCAATATTATGAATTTGGATGATCAGGCAGGGCTCGTTTCGTATCCGTATCGGTGAAAACGAGACATCAGCGGTGAACGGATTGCCACACCCGTTCATGATATTCATCTCGGCATGATATGCATGGACATCCCCCTCCGTCCCTCCGATAATCTCCCGGATTCCGGCCCCGGTGATATGAATTGCGATATCATCCAGGTGCTCCCCGATCACAGTCTCCCTGGGCCGCCGGAAGACAGACTCAAACCACCTGTTCACCTCGGTTATCCGGAATGATTCATTAACGATAAGGATCGGATCCGGGGTCTTTTGAAAGATTGAGATGAACTTCTCTTCATTCTCCCTTAATGCCTCCTGGGTAAGCAGTAACTGTTCACTCGTGTTTTTCAGGTCCGAATAAAATTTGTCAGAGATCCCAAGGATCTTTTCCATCCGTTCAACATGTTTTATGTATGCATAACCCAGGTCAGTATAATCACGTGCAAGCGGGGAGGAATCCACCTCCAGTTCCTCTATCTTCCTGATGATAGTATCAGTATTGATTTCAGACTCTCTTTTCATAATACCTGTTTTAATGCGATTATTTCAAACGGTACCTCTGCATCTTCTTCAAATTCCTCTGCAATATCAAGGGCCCGGTCATTCTCCTGGTCATAATACCAGCTTACAGACACATCAGATCCTGCCTGTGATGACTTTGCCAGAAGATCCAGGATATCCAGCATGCATTTTGTGCTGCTTGAGTTCATGTAACTGATATTAACATGCAGATTAAATTTCTTCATACCTGGCAGGTTCATATGGAGCCATTCAAAAACAGGCTCGAAAAATGCAAATGTATTCTCCGGGTACGACTCTCCGGTGATGAAAAGCGTATGGAACTCTTCGGAAAAAGAGATCTCCGGTGTAGATTTCGTTGCAGGAATATGCAGCATATTCATGTCCCCCGGACCGTGACCTGAAGACTGAAAAAATCAAACTCCTCATCCATGGGTTCAAACCTGAATAAGAGCCCTCCATCAGTCCTTCGTGCAATATCAATAAGGCCAAGCCCTGCACTTGTTGCATCCGGTTCGCGTAACCTTCTTCTCTGTTCCTTGTGATATTGTTTCAACCCTTCCTTGTCAAGGCTGTTTATATGTTCAAGTCTCCTTTTAAGGCCCGGTATATCGCATTTTCTGATACTGTTACCTGAAGTGATATGATACTTGTTCTCATGGTAACTGATAAGGATAATTGATGACTGGTGTTTCTCATCAAGGTCATGCCTGGAGATATAATTGCAGATATTCTGTGTCTGTTCGATATACACCGAAAAGATATCAGAGATTGTTCCTTTTTCCCTCTCTTCTTCCTGGAGGTATATTTTTATGGCATTTCCGATCTCTTCGATGATGCTGTTTGATAATGGACCGTTAAAACTGATAAGAACGCCTTTTTCATTGAAAATTCTATGTAATTTTAATAAATTCTCCATATTTCTCTCCTACCTGATCATAAACCCGATGATAGTAAGGTCATCCTTTGCTGCCCATGTTCCCTGGTGGGTTTCAAGTGCCTGCATCACCATCTCTCCCTGTGTTGTCATTGGCAGGTTAGAAATATTTCCGATAAGTTCAAGGAGTTTTTTCCTTCCAAGCCCATGCCCGTGTTGTCCCCCCGGAAGGTCCAGGATACCGTCCGTTATCAGGTATATACTGGTCTTTGTTGTATAAGGGATTATATGGTCGGTAAAGGATATTCCTCCCTTTTCCCTGGAAAACCCAAGGTGAATCCGGTCTCCTGCAATCTCGCGGACACCTGTTTCATCAGCGATGATGAGCGGCAGTCCCCCGCCGGCAAAGATAATCTCCTGCCTGTCCGGATATACTTTACAAAGTGCAATGTCAAGACCGTTTTCAAGATGTTTTTTATCAGACTGTGCCTTAAGTGTCTGCTGCACCAGATCATGAAGTCTTTCCAGGATGAAAGCCGGTTTGCCATCCGGATTGCCTGCAATTACCTGGCAGAGCAGTGTGCTTGTCATCATCGTCATCATAGCCCCTGGAACTCCGTGTCCTGTGCAGTCTGCAACGGCTATGAAAAATCCGTCTGATGTCTTTTTCAGGAGGTAATAGTCACCTCCGACGATGTCGCGGGGTTTAATGATGGTGAAATACTCACCCAGGTACATGTCTTTCTCTTCTTTTGATGGGAATATTGACTGCTGAATCAGCTGTGCATAATGGATAGAGTCAAGGATCTTCTCCTTTGATTGTGCAAGTTCATCATGAGTCTTCAGGAGTTCTGCTTTTGATTCCTTCAGTCTCCTCTTTGTCCGGAGTGTATAGGCAAGAATGATGACAAGGATGATTATAACAAGAATGACCGCAAAAATGGTCTGCCAGTACTGGTTTAACACCTCCCTGATGGTGGGTTTTCCATACTGGTCATATGGTGGAAACTGAAGCGACCGTAACAGTTCATGGACTTTTGTATGATCCTGTGGAACTGCCCATCCGGCTCCTCTGGTCGCCTTAGCTGCAGGATCGTCCGGTTCCATGCTGAGGAGGGCAATCGCGACATCCTTGCTTAGTTTGTGATCAGTCCCGGTTATTGCAGCAAATGGCCATTCAGGGTATAAAGGGGTGGAGAGAAGATAAGGGTAATGCGGGTATCTGCCCTCTTGAGAGTTTAGAACTTGAATTTCTGACAGGTTTATCTTCTCTTCGTTTGCCATCCGTTCAAGCTGGGAACTCCGGACGGTTCCGGTATCTTTTTCTCCTGTAAGGACTGCAAATACCACTGAATCATGTGTTCCGTCAAAGGTCAGACTGGAAAGGTCTCGTTCAGGATCTATTCCGGCTTTAAGAAGTTCGGCCCATGCTGCATGCCATCCCCCAAGGGAGGTCTTGTCAACCGCCACAAATGTCTTACCTTTCAGGTCCCCAAGGTGAGCGATATCGGTCCGGTCTGACCTGGTAAAGATAACTCCGCCAAAAACCGCCTGTGGTTCAGGATCTCCTGGCACATAAAGCGTTGCAATCCTCTGAGCAAGACCAAAATACTCCTGGTAGGTATATACTGATGGATTTGCACAGAGGAATGAGATATTATGTGTCCTTGCTGCCTCAGGTATCTCATTAAAGTTAAGAGGAACTATCGTAAATTGCAACGGGAAGAGGGTTTTATTCAGGTAATCCGCAGTCGGTCCCCACTCCTGCATGGCAATATCATATCCGCGGTTCGCCAGAACTCCGATCTTTACCGGCTGACTCTGGCTGGCTGTGATTGCTTTATCATGTTCCCCGGCTATGTTCTGGTCTGCCTGGGATGGCAGAATAGCCAATGCAGGTTCGAATATGAAGCCGGTGACAACGATTAATAAAATGATAAGAACCGGTATTTTTTTGTTCATATGTATCTTCTTTTCCCTTCCTGCCAACTACTATGGCAGATCCTGATGATTGAGAGCCCCTCCCCCGCCAGGATAGATTTCATCCGGCGTGGGTCTTCAAAGTCTTTGCAAAATATGTATGGTTTATTGTTTAATGAGGGTATGGATGATCTTGTTGTTGAATTTCTACTGGTTTCATATTTAAATTCTTATATTCCAGTTAAAGATGGAATGGGGTCTTATTTGTTTAGCAAACTGAAAATTAAGTGATAATAAATAAAGGGCTTATATTTTGACCCTTCATAGGGGTATCCATTCCTATGGAAAATAACATTTATGGCCTTTTCGTCACGGGAGATGCACATTTGGGTGTCCACTATTGCGGGGTGCAAAAAACACGACAAAGAACATAATTTTAGATATTTGGGAATTGGGATGGTATGGACAAGCCCTCATCGAAAGCTAAAACACCGGTCTAACAGATCACATGTCGTCAGAGGTGCCTTGAAATCTCCGAGTATATTGCCTGGAATTAGAAAATAACCTCAATTTGCAGTATAGGTACAGTATATCTCCATGAAAATAATTATTCAGGGATGTATCAAACTATGTACTGGTTTTTTTCCGATATTATATGAGCGATGATGTCATTTTTATGAAGAGGGATTAAGCTTATCAGAATTAATGATCGAAAATTGAGAGGGCTAAGATAACCAACTGTTTAAACATGATAATGTAGAGATAGACGACGTTCAGTAAAACCCAGGCAATTGAGAAGTAAGGCCTTGACTGCCTGGCCATGAGTGACAAGATGACTACGTTTTTTCGGAATAAAACGATCGATATATTCACAAATTCCGAGTTTGTCGACTATACCTGATACTATACCTAAGTAAGCTACGGTAACATTTGAATCAGCAATGATGGACATTATTCAAAAAGAGTATACAACGTACTCATATTTTAATGTTTGTACTAAAAATTAGTTACGTAATGCTCGTAGCTGCCGAAGGTAGGACTTACCAAAACTTTCCCTAATTTAAGTCAAGCAACACCCTCTTAGGTTAATATAATCGGATGAACAATATAGAATCGAAAACTAGGGATCAATCAAACTGTTTAGGATGATCTGGGTCACGTTCAGAGAAGGGTGAGAAAGAGATAAAATTACAATTTTCTGTCTTTTTATTCTCATTCTATCCGCTC
>JAQVIE010000042.1 GCA_028695895.1 Methanospirillum sp.
ATAAAACAGCTAAAAAATTTATTTTTAACCAAAATGGTCCAGATTTTTCCAAAACCAACAGATCGAAATATTGAAGCAAGAGGCCTTTGAGATGATCACCTTGGTGATGCAAAGTGCACCTCCCCCCACTCATCCCTCCTGCATCCATCACTCCTTATCTTTCTTCCACAGGAGTGATTAACTGTACAAATGCTGAAATACGAACTTTGGCAAGAACAATAACGACAAATGAAACAGATGACATCGGACGGGTCAAAGCTCTTTACACCTGGGTCAGAGATTCAATAGCCCACTCAAATGATTCAGGGTACAAGGATCTTATGTGGTGTGCAACCGATGTTCTGTCAGCCAGGCATGGACTATGTTTTGGAAAATCACACCTGTTTGTGGCATTGTGCAGAGCTCTTGGGATCCCTGCCGGCCTTTGTTATCAGCGGGTGGGTAGTGAAGATAAAAGACTTGTGCTTCATGGACTTGCTGCAGTATATTTTGAACAGGTTGACAGGTGGATAAGGCTGGATCCCAGGGGCAATAAACCAGGAATAGATGCCGGTTTTTCTCTTGAAGAAGAAAAAATTGCATATGAACCATCACATGAAGGAGAATGGCTGGATCAACATATCTATCCAGAACCCTGGCAGGACATTGTTCATCTGGTAGATCTGTCATCAGATGTTTCGGAATTTATTAAAAATTCGGGTCAGATAAGTTCCCCGCCAATTAACCCGGTGAAGACTCATGGAATCTGGAACACCTGTCTTTCCTGAGTATCCTTATCAGCGATGATATGGAAGACCCCTGTTAATAGTGAATGCCCTGTATAACTGCTCATATAACAGAAGTCTTGCAATCTGGTGTGGAAAGGTCATTGCAGACAAAGAAAGGACAATATCCGCTCTTTTTCTGCAGTCTTCTGATAACCCGTGAGGACCACCTATAATAAAAAAAACCTGATATGGCCCTTCAACTTCACATCTTTTTATGATGTCAGCAAAAGCTTTGCTGGATAATTGCTTTCCGGCCAGGTCCAGGACAATAACATAGTCATGTGTATCAATTCCGGAGCAGAGTCTCTCACCTTCAGTTACAAGTGCAAGTTCAATGGTTGTTTTATGATAATCTGAAACAGGTGCTTCAGGGTATTCAGCGCATTCAAGCTGGCTATATGTACTGATTCGTTTTGCATAATCAGCGATAGCATCACGGATGAAAGGTTCTTTTATCTTTCCGATAGCATGAATTTTTAATCTTACCATAAGATGTCAATGTTCTCCTGGTTTTATCTTTTTTACTTCATCTGCATCCGTAAATCTTATACAGAACAACCTGTAATATGAGCCTTAGCTTATGATTAAAGATGAAATTAAAGTAGGTGATACAGCGCCTGACTTTTCACTTCCTGACTATACCGGAACATTATATACCGCTGCATCATGCTTGGGTTCATGGTATATTCTCTACTTTTATCCAAAAGATAATACCACGGGATGCACCGCAGAGGCCCTTGCTTTTTCTGAAGTTTATGAAGAATTAGCAGGTCTTGGAATCAGGGTAATCGGGATAAGCCCTGATACAATGGCAAGCCATCAGAAATTCATCGAAAAACATGATCTGAAGATAACCCTGCTTTCGGATGTGAACCATGAGATCATCGAAGAATACGGAGCCTGGAAACTGAAAAAGATGTATGGAAGGGAGTATATGGGAGTTGAACGGTCAACCTTCCTGATTGATAAAGATGGAATTATCAGGGAAATATGGAGAAAGGTAAGAGTAAAAGGTCATGTTCAGGCGGTAACCGGCAGGTACCATGAACTTGCAGGATAACTTTTAAAAAATTTCAACTCCATCGTCCAATGGTTCAATTAGGCGTTCACCGGTGTGTGCATTAATCTCAATTATTTTTTTCCCTTTTATCTGCCATACCGGGATGTAAAGTTCACGAAGTTCCAAAGAAAAATTATCTGGCTCCGGGGCAAGGTTTTTCTCTTCATAAAAGATAGCATCCCCTTTAACCTGTCTTATCTGAACCCTTTTTGTCATCGATCTTATAAGATGTCCTGTGATTCTCTTTTCAGCATCTGCCCGGTTTATCGAAGGTTTTGCTATCTCACTACCTTCCGGGATCTCCCGCCTGGTGATCGTGTCTCCATCAATGCCTGTTAGCGCGCCGTTAATGGCATTAATAGCACCTGACCCGGTTTTATCAAACTGGACAACCTGATCTTTATAGTCCGCACTTCCTTTGCAGGTAAACCTGAACATCCAGTGGGGAAGGAAACGTAAGGTTGCAACCCCTGGCGCACCTGCTTTCTCCTCAGCCTCATCACGATGGATGCGGACTGGTAGATGGGGTATCCTGACTCCGTCACCACTTCTCTGCCTGCTTCTTGCATGATAAGGTTCGGCATCTTCACTTCCGTTCAAGGGAAGAATCAGGGTTTTTCCAAGAACACGGGCAAGAACTGCCTCACCTGCATACTGTGCGAACTCTTCCGGGTACCAGACAATACAATTATCTGCATTTATAGATGGATTAAATGTTATCAGAAGTTTCTCACAGATCTTCTCTTCCTGTCCGACGAGGATGGTATACTCTGAATCAGAATATGAACCGGCCTCATCCGGATCATCAGAACACTTTACCAGAAGATAGGTATTTTTCCGAATTGCAGACAGATCCAGAGGCGCTGGTGCATTATGAACGTCAAATCCGGCTGCCTTAAGGATATCTGAAACTGCCCGCGATGCCTTTTCCCTGGTTCGCTGCTCCATACTATACAGTGTACCGTCCCCAAAAAGAATATTTTTCTATTCATGTGCCTGAAAAAAAGAGGTATGAGTGAATTATTTTTTTAATACACCAGGTTCAGGAACAGTTAAATGGCTTTCAAAATGTTCGTAAGCTTTTTCAATTATTAGAAGAAGATGAAGTGACATGCCGCCTATTCCACTGGTAAACCCTGATATCAGAGACTGCACTGAACTACAAAGTGTCATGGCTGACTCTGGCTGTAAATGTGAAGGACCGGCTTATGAGATGTTTCGCGATCTTGCAGAAAATGACAATGATAAAAAATGGCTGATGCAATACAAGGTGCGGTACGATATCACCAGGATACCCGGCCAGGTAATATGCGGGGAATGGATAAAAACCAAGGGACATTATCATCAGTCTGCTCCTGACGGTTATGCATACACTGAAATATACGAAGTGCTGAAAGGGGAAGCACTCTACCTGCTTCAGAAGATGGATCTTTCAGACATTATACTGGTTAAAGCCCGTAAAGGTGATCTTATCCTTATCCCGCCGGGTTATGGGCATGTTACCATCAACCCTTCAAAAGAAATCCTGCTCATGGCAAACCTTGTATCTTCTGCATTCACAAGTGAGTATCTTCCGTTTGAGAATATGCAGGGAGCAGCATATTACCTGTTTGCAGATGGAAATGTTAAGAAGAATCCGCGGTATCCGGATACCATTCCGGCTCTTCGGGAGGTTACCTGTCATGGTAAAGCACTTCCCATACCTTTTCCCCAGGCAACACTTTACTCCTGCATCGGAGATGAAAAAAGCCTGGCCTTCCTGAATGCACCAGGTTCATTCATGGAAGACTATAAAAAACTCTATCTCTTTACATGAGGGACAGGCCTTCGCTTATGGGCTGAACAAAGAATTTTTTCCATAACTTTCTGTTCATCAGGGTTTTTTGGTTCCCACCCCTGTTTTTCAAGGTTTTTGATAGCCTCATCTATAACCTGGTACTTCATCCCAAGTTCCTCTTCATCAGTCTGGTTTTGCCATAATCCTGCTGATGGAGTTTTTTCGATAAGTTTTACCGGGAGCCCGAGATTTTTTGCAAGATTCCATACCTCTGTCTTTTGCAGGTGGATAATCGGCTGAACATCTGCAGCGCTGTCGCCGTATTTCGTGCTGTACCCAAGAAGGTATTCTGTATAGTTTGACGTTCCACAGACCAGGCGGTTCATCTGGTTTGCATAATAGTACAGGATAGTCATCCTTGTCCTGGCCATCAGGTTTCCGACAAGGTGCACAGACCCGGTAAAATTCGGCATCATCCTGTACTGATCGATCATTCCCCCTATTGGGATTGTCAGTGTCTGAATTTTTAAAAATTCAGCAAGCAGCTGCACGTCCGCAGCATCTTCATGCGGAGTTACTGCAGAAGGAAGAAATATTCCAAGTAAGTTTTCCGGCCCGGCTGCACGAACACACAAAGCAGCAGCAACAGCAGAATCAATTCCACCTGAAAGACCTGTTACAAAACCTGTAAAAGAGCCGGAATTCATCACATCCTTAAGAAGGGTGATTATCTGTTCTGTATCCGGAGAGCCGCCTGTCATATATTCTCAGTACCTCACCAGGAAAAGAAAAAAGTACGTCATCAAGGTTAATTCTCCATGTGTTTCTTTTCAAGTTCACCAAGGCGGTCTTTGTACCTGATAAGAGAAAACGGGACTGATGGATGGTTCTGAGTAAGGGACTCCAGGAATGACCGTGTATCGCTAATGGATCCCTCTCCTGCATAAAATGGGATATTAAGTTCTTTTGCAACAAGATCTATCTCCTGAACCGGTATCTCCCGCAAGGGACGAAGACAGGTAACAGGTGAGAGTTCTTCACTTTCAAAAAGCGATGAGTATGCCCCTGAAAACAGAGTATTCAGTACCTGTTCTGCTTCTTCATCAAGGGTAGTACATCTGATAAGGCGGTCAGCTCCACTTTTCAGCACAACATCCTTGATATCTCTGCCGTCTATATCTTCTGTCCTAATCTGGATGGAAGATGGAAGGGACAATCTGCCGATGAGATCATTCAGGGCAATACCCCTGTGCAGGAGAACAAATTCCATGCAGGGCCTTGTTCCAACTATCTCTCCAAGTATGTGAAAAAGACAAAGACATGCCTGCCCCTCCCATAAAAAAGCAAGAACCGGCTTTTTCCCAAGTCCCCCCTCAAGCCGTATGGTTCTTTTAACCCGGATAAGCACATCAGCAACAAGGTGTGAGGCGCAGAGACTTCGTCCAGAATACCGCTGATAAATTACTGATGGTGCTCTGCACCTGAAACAGGGTTTACCTGGCATAGTTTTCTCTCATAATTTATAGTACCATCCTGCAGCACGGGAATATTATCAGGTATTTTACATGCGATCAACATGAACCCTTGGAATAATCTTCAATATCCACTGGTAATTATCGTTCTTATACGGTGCACTATAACATACCAGGATTATAAAAATATACATAAATGGACCTTTCTGCAGACCATATCAAGACCCTTCACAAATATGAACTCCGCATTCTTCAGTCAATTGAGTACCTTATGAACCGGTACTCATGGGTTCCTGAAGAAGAACTGGTCCGCAACACCCGCCTTTCTGCTAATGAAGTCCATTTCAGGCTTTCAAAACTTATGAAAAAGGGCATGGTAAGATATTCACAGGTTCCATACCCCGGTTACTGCCTTGTTTTTAATGGTTATGATACCATTGCAATAACTCACCTGGTGAAAAAAGGGATCATCAGTTCTCTTGGTGACTGTATAGGGGAAGGAAAGGAATCACGGGTGTATGAAGCACTTGGAACTGGTCCGATAATCCTTAAGCTACACCGGATAGGACAGAGATCATTTCAGACGGTGCGAAGAGGGAGAAGTTACCTTCCTGAAAAACAACATTGTCCCTGGGTCTTTGCCTCACACTACTCAGCTGAACAGGAGTACCTGGCTTTAAACGCGCTTAAAAGCCATGTTAAGGTTCCAACACCGCTTTTCATGAACAGAAATGTCATTGCCATGGCATATATTGCAGGAGACCGTCTGGCAGACTGCTCCCTGGAAAATCCGAGGAAGGCTTTTGACGATATAATAGCCCAGGTCGGGATAGCTTACAGGCTTGGATATATCCATGGCGACCTTTCTGAATACAATGTCATGTTTGACGGGGAAGAGATCTGGATTATTGACTGGCCACAATGGGTTTCACCTGATCATGAGAACGCAGCTGAAATTCTGAACCATGATCTTGAGACCATCATAAAGTTCTTCCACCGGCGATACCGGTTCTCTTCTGATATGAATGAAGTCAGGAGTCTGGTGACCGGGTGCTGATATTCGGAATAGATCTTATCACAGGTTCAGCCAGGTCACGAACTGTTCAGCCAAAATATGCACTGGTAATGTTAGAGAACGGTATCGTTTTAAAAGAACTTTCTGTCTCACTTCACCGGCTCATCAGGCTGATTCACAGGCATCGGCCTGACATACTTGCAATTGACTCAGTTCAGGAGATTGCACCAAGAACCCAGGATTTATACCATTTTATTGAACAACTCCCATCAAAAACAAAGTTGGTTCTTGTAACTGGCGGTGACCGGCAAATGGGGCTTATACAGATCGCTGCAAGGTATAATCTCACTTTTAACCGGTTTGATCCCTTTGCAGAAGCTTGTGCAGCAGCTCAGGTTGCCGGTCATGGGGCAGGAGCACAGGTTGTAGCCTTTGAAAAAGAGACGGAGATTACAATAACCCGTAACAGGTCTCCTGGAAAGGGAGGATGGAGCCAGAACAGGTATGCAAGAAAGATCCACGGTAATGTGCTAAGACATGCAAGAGAGATAGAGCAGGATCTTCAAAATGAGGGACTTTCTTACTGGAAAAAAGAATACAAAGCTTTTGGTGGTGTTTCAAGGGTTACTTTTCATGTCAGGGAGGACAGGGACCGGATACCTGTATCATCCTCACGTGGAGGTGATGTCCAGATTAAGCTGTCAGGAAAAAGGCTTGATCGAATCCAGTACAGGCCATTATCAGCAAGGCCCAGGTACCTGATTGTCGGTATCGATCCAGGTACAACCATTGGGATTGCAATTCTTGACCTGAACGGAGAACTGTTAAAACTCCAGAGTTCGCGGCAGATGACCATGGCCGATGTAATCGAGTTTATCTGGTCCATTGGAAAACCTGTTATCGTTGCATCTGATGTTGTCCCGATGCCTTTTACCGTTGAAAAGATCCGTCGTGCTTTTCAGGCTGTTCCATATACACCCCGTCAGGACATTTCTGTTGAGACAAAGTATGAAATTGCCGGTAAATTCGGGTACGGCAATGACCATGAAAGGGATGCCCTTACAGCAGCTGTTGAAGCCTGCAAATACTGGAGACATAAATTTTCAGGGATAATAAAACGCGTCCCGCCAGGGGTGGATCTTGACGAGGTAAAGGCAGGGATTATCCGTGGCCTGTCACTTGAACAGATCCTTACAGTGAGAAAAAAACCTGCCAGGGTAGCTGAAGAAAAGAAACCAGAGATAAGTCTTGACAGATCTGATGAACTGGTCAGGATGCTGGATGGAAAGGTAAAAGATCTCCGTGTCCTGGTGTCGGATCTACAACAGGAGATCTCTGATCTTAAAAAACAGAACAAATTATTATCTAAAAAGATCAGTGGAATGCAAAATGATCGGCAGAAAGGGATCAATGCCGAACCTGAGATTATTAAACGGGATCAGATCATTGCAAATCTTAAACGCCGGCTCAGGCAGGAAGAACGAAATAATAAGAAACTGCACAGACGACTTAAACGGATAAAAGAAGCTGATGATAAAGAAAGGCAGGTTGGAACAATGGTAATCAAGGTACTTCCTGATCTCTCACGTGAGAGTTATCGTCTCCTCACTGAAAGGACAGGCATCCATCCAGGTGATGTTCTTTATGTGAAATCTCTGGTCTCCTGGGGAAGGGGGATTGTACCTGAAATTGTCAAAAATGGTGTCAGGGCCGTCATCGTGAATGAAAAAGCAGTCGATAGTATCAGTAATGAGCTTATGGATGTTTTTTTGCATGAAAACCTGCCCTTTGTCCTCTCAAAAGATATGCAGATTCGGATAAAAGGAGACATTGGCACATGTGATGAAGAAAAGTTCAGGGATGCCCTTGAAGACTGGGCAGAAGAACATGAAAGATACATGAAAGGAAAAGGGGAGGAGATGCTGGATTCATTGATGAAAGAATACCTGGCAGAGCGGGAGAGAAAGGTAAAATAAAAATGGATGACCGCACCCTTCTTGATATCATAAGGCCTGTGTGCGGGGAAGAAACCTGTTCTGATGATTGTGCAATCCTTTACCTTCCCTGCGCAATTCTTGT
>JAQVIE010000043.1 GCA_028695895.1 Methanospirillum sp.
CGCTATGGGATTATATTCGACCTGTGGTTATGCCGGTATGGCGTTGCTTCCTGCTATTGGCGGTCAGATTATATTTCTTTCATCATATGTTACTGCTTCAGCAGTCATTGCCCTTGGAGCTTTTGGTATTGCAATTATTATTGGAAGATGTTCATGCAAGGGATTTATTATTCATGAAAAAATGGTATGACAACAGACAATACATTTAATCAAAGACGGGCATGGGATAACGAATACAGGAATAAAGGAAAACTCTGGGGTAAAATTCCCCTTGAATCAACAACACAGACGAAATCGGGCATATTCCTTGATATGGGATGTGGAGACGGGAAAAATCTTCGTAATGCTTCCATGGCTGCATCTCGTATTGGCTTTGACTTTTCAATGCAGGCACTCCGTCTATGCAGAACAAGGTCAGAACTATCTGATGTTTTTTTTGTTTGTGCTGATGCAAGGTATCTCCCATTTAAAAACTCCTGCATTCATAATATTGACGCACATCACGTTCTTGGACATCTCCTGTACCATGATCGAATACAGGTTGTAAATGAAATAACGCGAATTCTTAAACCAGGCGGAGAATTACTGGTAACAATTTTTGGGACAGAGGATTTCAGATCAGAAACAGGAGTAAAAATAGAAGATGGAACATATTTACGGGGAAATGGAATAATTACCCATTATTTTTCAGAAATGAAGATACAAATTCTTTTTCCAAATCTCATTCTTCTTTCAACCGAACCCTGCAGATGGTTCATGCATGTAAAAAACCAACAGTTACCACGTTTCGTATGGGTACTTAAGTACGCGAAGCCACAAAATTCATGAAAAACATTATGACTATATAATCATAAACCTGATTTTTTTAACATCTCTATATTTTCACGTAATTTTTGAAAATCGATGCAATTTTAAGTACATTGAGTCAGGTTTTACTTTTTACAAGATGGTTATTAGTATACGATGCTTAAATACCTATGGTTTTTTAGGCATACACAGTAAGAAAAAGATATACCATATTACATAAATAGTAATTATCATGTCTTCAAGTTTTGCTGATTCGGAACAGGATGAAATGTATGAACATGATCTTTCCAGGATCGGAGTTTCTCTCCCGTCTAATTTACTTCAGAATTTTGATCAGATTTTGAAAAACAGGGGATATTCGTCAAGATCAGAGGGTATCCGGGATGCTATCCGTTCTTATATCAGATATCACAAATGGATGGAAGATGTAACAGGACCCAGGCAGGGAATAATCACCTTGGTATATGATCATCATCAACGTGGTCTTGTTGCGGCAATTACTGATATTCAACATGATTTTATGGATTTAATCCAGGCATCCTTACATTCACATGTAACTCATACCAGGTGTGTGGAAGTACTTTTAGTCAAAGGAGATGCCCAGCAGGTTAAAGAGATTGCAGAGCGTCTTATGGCACAAAAAGGAGTGGAGACTGTTAAACTGATTACAATCCCTCTGGAAGGGTAAATTCATCCAGTTTTTTCAGAAATATCGGATTTTTCCTTGTAAAACCAGTTTCTATATATAATCGGTGTACCAATTGTCGTCAACAGACTCATAAAGACAATTCCTGCATAGATATCCTGCCCGATAATCCCTCCGGTAAGCCCGATAAGAGCAACTATCATTGCAACCTCTCCACGTGGGGACATACCAAAACCGACTATTAGTGAATTTCGGTTATTCATTCCAATAAGACGGGATGGAATTGCACATCCGATGACTTTTGTAAGGACGGCCACTATTGTCAGAACCAACATAAAGACAATACCTTCCTTTGTCAGTGCATGTATATCTACGAGGATACCAAGAGATACAAAGAATATGGAAGCAAATATTATCTGCAGGTATTCTGCTCCTTCTTTAAGGTCTTTACTCCGTTTAAGGCCTACTTTTTCCATTGAAACACCAGCCAGAAACGCTCCTACTATTCCTGAAAGACCTACAAGATCTGCAACCATGGCATAAAAAAATGCAATCATCATTGCAGCAATAAATACAAACTCAGGAAATTTTTCTGCAATTTTTGATCCATCAAGTTTCATCAGGCCTTTACTAATTATCAAAACACCTAAAAGGCCGAATATTACCATAAATCCAATAGCCTTAATAAAGACTAAAAGAACTCCTCCCACGGTGAATGACCCTGATACGACATCTTCCGTTATCGCAAGTGCCAGTAAACTCAATACATCATCAATGACAGCAGCTCCGATGATTGCTTTCGCAGTATCTGTATGAAGCTGGTTTATCTCCTTTAGGATATTTGCGGTGATGGCTATACTTGTTGCAGTAAGAGCAGTCCCTACAAAAAATGCACTCTGCATATCAAAGTTAAACAGGAGTGCAACTCCATATCCTCCAAACCAGGGAATAATTACTCCAAATGCAGCGATGATACTATATTTAACATTAAAGATATCCCTGATATTGAATTCAAATCCAATTACAAAAAGAAGAATGACTGCACCAAGATGGGCAATACTGCTTACAAAATCAGTATATGTAATAAGACCCAGAATACTTGGGCCCACCAGCAGCCCGACAAGTATCTCTCCAATGACTGCAGACTGATTGATACGGGAAGCTAACAGATAACCTGCAAGGGCTACAAAAAGAAGCAGGCTCATCTGGAACTCAATAGTAAGGATGGCTGATTCAGGATTCATGTTTTATTACTGCTCCATTTTTTTCGGATTTAAGTTCTTCCTGGATCGCCTGTGTAAATGTAAGAATCTTAAATATATGCTCCTGGGTCTCAGGTGTTGCAGTAGATAATTTTGTTAATATCTGTGCTGACTCCTCAATTACCTGCAGTTTTTGACAGATTGATCCACATACTTTCTTCCAGTATTGTTCATGTTGTACTGCAGAATCTTCTGCCTGGCTTCTTCTGACAAGATGACGGACTGCATTTGCCAGTTCAGTAAAGAGAGGTTTTGGTTCTCCACCCTTCTGCAGATAAAAATCCGCTCCATAATTCAGAGCCTCAATTACAACCTCTTCCCGCCCTTTTCCAGTAAATATTATAAAAGGAATCGAGGGTTTTTCTTTTCTTACGCATTTCAAAAGTTCAATCCCATCCATATCCGGCATATCGTAATCTGAAATAACTGCATCAAATGGTTCATTTATAAGTCGGATAAGCCCTTCTTTGGCTGATGCTGCAACTTCAACATCAAGATTCGCTTCCTCTTTTAAATAAATCTGTGTCAGAGTAAGGAGACTTTTTTCATCATCGATATATAAAACGCGAATCATTTTTTTCAGGTGTAAAAATTTTTGCAGACTCTTATTGTAATAGTATCATCTTTGTTAAAATTTTTCTTTTACCATCGCATATATTATTTGATCCATGATTACCTGGTGGTTTACTAAAAAAACCAGAATTTTCCCACATGTCTTCATATTTATTAATTTGATCTGGAAGAGCTTTTCGGAAGCATTCTCACGATTTCTTCATATGCTTTATCAAGCAATAGTTTATAATACTGTGTATCAATTTCTTTTGCATCCCAGGAAGGATCAACAATAAGTCGTTTTTCATCCCTGACCAGGTATATTGCCTTCTTTTCCATTTTTTTTCTTCCAGGTATCAATTCCGGTCTTTGTCCGGGAAATATCAAATATGAAGGAATCTGATGACATGATGATCTCATATCTCCAGAAAGTCAAGAATTTGTGACTGAAAACTGTGTAAGAAGAGAAACTGACATAACATAACAGGATGTCTGTATCTCTCATATAAAAGTAAAGGAAACAGGGTGAAAGTGAAAAACACTCATATATGGTTGCTTTCATTCTTTATTCTGTGAATCGATTGAATAAATAATGATTTTTCTGGCCCTGATTAATTCAGATATATTTCATGCCTGGCAAAAGGCTCCTCCGGGTGCATGAGGAACATTTCCGTCAAATATTTCTGGAAGCATTCATACACCATCGGTGAGGAAGTTTGTGTCAGGAATGAACAATAATTTCATTGTCGGCCCGGAATCTTTTTCAGATGCACCAGACAATTATCAGTGCATTGCCTCTTTATATACATATATTACCTGGTCTTTAATTGAATCCCAGAAAAAACGTCTGTCTATCTGGTTATATCCGCTTCTTGAAAATTTTATACGATCATGCTGATTGTCCAGGTAATAATTAACACCCCATGCGATTCCTTCCGGGGTAGTATCAACAACAAGGCCATTCACTCCGTGTTCAACATTTTCTGCAAGACCTCCAACCCTGCTTACAACAACCGGGCGATTTGCACTCCATGCTTCAAGAAGTATGATACCAAAGGGTTCATTCCGGCTGGGTATTACCACAATGTCGCTGGCCTGCAGAAGTCTTACATATTCTGAATCAGATATGAACCCTAAAAGCTGAACAGGCCAGCCTCTTGTCTTCTCAATCAGCCAGTCACGCATCCCGCCTCCTCCAGCAAGGATAAACGCGGTATTCCAGTGTTTTTCACGAATAAGAGGTATCGCATCGACAAGAATGTCAGGTCCTTTCTGATATGCCATCCTTCCAACATAGGTGATAAGAGGTGTCATATAATGCAGGCCATACTGGGCTTTGATCGAACCTGGATCAATGCTCACGTCAAACTGTTCCTTCACCACACCGTTTGGAATAACATGTATCTTTCCAGGGTCGGTCTTGTACAAATCCAGCACTTCGTTTCGGAGGGTCCATGAGACCATGATACAACGCCTTGCAATCAGGCCGGCATACCACTCCTTGCTGCAGATCTCGTGATATTCCCACCAGTCACCATGGATATTTCCATTTCTTCCATATTCTGTAGAGTGGAAAGAGAAGACAGTTGGGCGGTGTTGCAGGAGGTGCAGTGCTTCAGTGACATGCCAGTCATGGAAATGCAGAACATCAAAACCAGGTTCATCGTACTGGTAAAACCGGTTTACAAGCCCCCGTGAAAGATCTGAACAGTATTCAACAATATTGTTTCCATGTGGACGGTAAACATGGTAATAAACACCGTTCATCTCAAAATCATCATCACCCCTTGTAAAAAAGTGAACTTCATGATCCTTTGCAAGTGACTGGGCAAGATAGGTCGCAGCATTTGAAAGTCCGCCTACCCGGTCGCCATACAGGTTTTCCCAACAAAAAATTGCTATCTTAAGGCGTTCCATAACTCATGTCTCCGGGTATCTGCTGCAAGAATCAGATCCTGCCTGTTTTGCGCATCCTCAATTGCCCTGGCCAGGGGTTCGTCCTTGATTATAAACCTGCACCAGTGTGCAAAGTCCCCATTTTTATGATGAAATTCGATTGAATCAGAAGGGGTGACCTGCAACATTTCGGCAAACTGATCCATGTCAAAAGCAACATGACCTGTATATCCTACAGGACTTGAGAAATAAAATGCATCATCAATTGAAACTGTCCGAAGTGGATAGAGGAATTCTTTTTTATCCATGGCAGGTATGGAACGTTCAACAAAATCTGCCAGAATATCCATGTAGGTGATAAAAGCTTCATGTTCTGGTTGATGGCTGAAGTAGTTGTGCACTTCACCACATGAACCGTGTTTACATGACATGTAATAGAAATGATCACTTATCTGAAGACATCGCCAGGTATGTTTATCTTTACAGAATGATGCTGCACGTTGCACAGCACTGAATGCATTTTTTTGTTTCCTGTTTTCTATCCATGCAGTCCCATCTTTTTCCGCGTCAGCCCATGAGAGCGGGAGAGGAATTGAAAACTCATCGCGAACAGGGAATGAAAGGATATCAGAAGGTTTTACCATCCGGACATCTGATTTTTGCATCTCTGAACCCAGATGTCTGAAAAATTCATGTATCCCGGATTCAACCCAGTAATGCTCACCAATTGTCTCATAATCTATAAATACCGGGATGAAATCACCTGGAGTCTGTGAAACCCAGTTTGCATACTTGTCAGCTGTAAGTGGCCATGCATCCCAGTCCTGGGAGGTGAACCTGAAAGCAATGTCATCAGAGAGCTTAAAATTGCGCATGATCACAGGAAGGCCTGCACACTGGTACAGATAATTGGGACTTCGCCACCCAAGGATATGATCCACTCCCTCGGTAAAGCAGGCCTTAAACCCGAGTTCTTTAACAGTAGCTGCAATTCGATTATCAAAGAGAAACTCAGTATTTTCAAATACCTGCGGATTTACTCCGAATACTTCTTTGAGAAGATCCCGATGCAGGTTTACCTGGTTACAGAATTCATCCATTGTCCAGAACAAGCTGGAAATGCTATGAAAATAAGTCTGCCCGATCATCTCGACATTTTTATGCCGGGCGGCCTGTTTAAACAGGTCAAGAACATCCGGCGCCCATTTATACAGCTGTTCTACAAGTACCCCGGATAAAGAAAATGCACAGCAGAATCCGTCGTCAAGTTGTTCCAGAATTATGGAAGTAGCCGGTTCATAACATTTATCACATACTCTGAGCAGAATCTCTTTATTTGTATCATCAAAGTAGCGCTCCATTGGATCTTCAGTACCACTGGAAAAATCAGGTATGAATCCTTTTTTAAGCCGGTAAGGTTGATGAACTTCAAATCCTATACAAAAACGCTGTTTCATATACACTCCGTGTTTTATGTAAAAAAAGCCTATATGTTCTACAAGTCAGGGCTGACTGGACCATACTGTTAATTTTCCTGCAATCAATATATAAAATGTGTGGCTCGCCTAATAAAAAAATCAGAAAACTCAATGCATATAGAAATGATTAAACCCGATGCATGTGAATTTTACATCAATGGATAGCACGATCCTTCAGGTAATGGCAGACCCTGTTGTTATAATTTTCGTGTTGTGCACAATAGTTGCGATTATTGGTAAATTTGTTCGTTCCTGGGTAATTTCCTGTATGATGCTCTCTCTATCCGGGCTTCTTATTATCGTAATCGCTGTAACTGCAGGACAGTTTATAGGACTTGATGATCAGATTCGTTATCTGATTACTGCTCATTATTCCTTCTTTTCTTTAGTCTCTCTGACACTTCGGGACATAATCCTAATGGGATTTGTAATATTTGCTTTTCAGATTGCACTGGCCTTACATGTTACAAAGGTAGATGTTGAATTTCAAAAACGGTTCTTTTGGTTACCGCGAAAACATATTCGTCATTATGAAATGGAATATACATTTGAGTCATTATTAAAGAAAATTAATGAAAAATAATTTAAAAAACGGTAATAAGAAGTTAGTGGATTGAAAATAAATTATTCTGGCTTTTTTCCTGCTGCAATCAGATTATATGCAAGATATGGGATATTTTCCTCAATAAATGACTCTGCTTTTTTGGCAATCATAAAGAGCGGCCCGGCAAGATCAAAGTGGGCAAACGAACATCTGAATATTTCAATATCTACAAAGCCTGCTTTATCCAGGAGTTCGTACATCTCTTTTGCACAATAATAATGTTCTGCAAATGAACCAACTCCGACCCTCCGGATTTTCATCCTGGCCCCGATAGTATAAAGGGCAGGAAGGCTTGAAGTAAAGATATTTTTTCCAAGGGTGCAGACCGCCAGCCTTCCACCCGGAACAAGAACACGGTTACAATCAAGAAGACTCTGTCCCGGGCTTTGAAGATATGAAAAAGCCAGAAGACTTGAGATTGAATTGAAAGAATCAGATTCAAATGGAAGGAGTTCTGCATTCCCAACCACGTAAGAAAGGTCAGGGTACCGCTCCTGTGCTTTTTTTATCATTCCCGGGCTTATATCAATCCCTGTTGCAGTCCTTCCGGTTCCTTCTCTCAGGTAACGCTCCAGAAAAAGTCCGGTTCCGCATCCTATGTCAAGAAGATGTCCTTTATTGTGAATTTTCCCTAATACCGCATCAGCAATATGATCATAATATATCCTCCCACGTTCCCTGTTATCATACCGCTGATCATAAACATCAGCAATATCGTCATAATGGGATTGCACACGGGCTTCAACCGTGGGTTTTAATGTCCCGGTTATGAAAACACCTCCGCAACTATTGTGGTAACAAGGGCATTT
>JAQVIE010000044.1 GCA_028695895.1 Methanospirillum sp.
GAAATTTATTGATTCATTTATATTCACGGGAATAAGAAGTAAACTTTAATTGTATAACTGCTGACTCTTTGGATCAGAGGTATTCGTGACGGATCCCCCGGAGCGGTTCCTCGAGGGTTTGGGCCGGATACATCCGCTATAGCCTAATCCTGATGGTATACAAAGCTGGATTCCGGAAAATCTGATCCACCGGTGGTAACACCGATATGCCATTACAACTGTTGCAACGGGCTGGTACTAGTTACTGTCCTGTCTCGCAATCATGGATCACCTACCAGACACATCAACCCCACCAGACAGTATTTAGGTAGAACCGGAAAATACCCCGGCGGTATACCATTTTTGGGCATAATCATCATTCACATCCCCCCTGACAGCATCCCATCAGGGCACCCACCGGCCCATCCCGCTTTTTTACAGTTTAATTGTGTCATGATACCCAGGTTGTAAAAGAAAAGTTCTTACCTTTTCTAATACTATAACAAACAAGAAAAATTCCTGGATGGTGGGGATCATGGGGTTTTGGAGAAGAAAAAAGTCTGAATCTGATAAAGTAATAACCAATGATCAAGTAAAACCCGCCGCAGATAAACTCAAAAACCAACTTTCCAATGGCAGCATAGCTGGACCTCAGGTTAAGAAGGTAAAAATTCCCTTAAATAAAACGACGAGCGAAGTTAAATTCATATTAAACAGCATTGTTTTCTCCTGCCCCATCTGTAATGAGATAAACACCTTTGACCTTAATGAGCTGGATCCCATACTTGGAGGAGAGAGCTTGTGTGTTCATTGCCAGGACGTTCTACATGTTCCTGGAGGATACCAGACCAGGTCAGAACTTACAAAACTTAAGGTTTATGCAGGGCTTCCGGTTGCTATCAGAAAATTTCCGATTTTTTACTGGAACCACCCGGTCATCCATGAGCTTGATGAACAGGGCGTTACAGGGATCATTATTCAGTATGGTCTTTGGGGGTTCTGCCAGCGTTGCCATCACCAGTTCAGCCCGGCAGTTCTGATGAATCTTCCACATACGTCAGGAGAGATGGTTGATTACCGCTCCCTCAGTTCAGAAGAGATGATGGAGATGAAATCGCTCCGAGCTGGAAGTTGCCCTTACTGTTCACACCGTATCCTACTGATAATCATCTCTGAGGTTCCTCATTATGTCATATCAGCAAGTGAGAACATCTCCCACCGGTGGAAGGATGGTTAGGATTTAAATTTATCTGTAGCCAGTTATGAATTAATCTGCGTGCAATACTGGCCTGATTTCAGATCAATATCCCTGTTATTTGTAATTACTCATATCCATAATCAGGTGGCATAGTAAGGGCAGCAAATCGCTCAATAATCCATTCATTCCGAACTTCAGGATGAAAGAGTGCCCCATACCAGGAATTTGAGCAATGTTTCACCATCTGGACTGTTATATCTGAAATGGCAAGAGCTATCCAGTGGGAGGAAAGGGTGGCAGTATACTTGTGCAGGGCATATCCTGAAAACTCATCTTTTCCGTTAAGCAGGATATCTTTTCTTCCCATATCAGTCGACCGGATGGAGATCATTCCTATATCAGTAAGAAATACCGTCTCACCACCGGTTTCAGTAAGAAGCATCTGCATCCCTGCGCAGATACCTAATATGGGACCAGTCCATCCGTTCAGGAGTGACATCAGGTGATGTGACCTGTACCAGGTATCGGCAAGTGCTGTGCCACATATGATGATACCTGTGCAGGAAGGGGGGATTTTTACAGATTCGATCCTGACAACCTGGTTTTCATACCCGCACTGGTGCACTATCCGTTGAATGGGAGAGACAAATTCATCAAAAAGGACCAGGATGTCGGGATCTGTAAGATCAACAATGAGAATCATGCGATCAGTCCAGTTCTGCCCTGGTGATCAGATACCCTCCGGCACCATGTTCAAACCAGGTTTTTGTCTCGATGATATTGATCTTCTTTTTAAAGAATGGAGCATTACAGACAAAGCTCTCATACTCTCCTCCTTCTCCTGCAGGAGAGACATGATACTTTTTATTTATCGTTTTCATCCGCTCAATAAACGGGATGTCAATCTTCAGGCCAAGCCAGGTTTCATCAAGTGGTTCTGCAAACACTCCGGCAATAATTACCTCAAAGCCTTCTGACACCAGGGAGTGCAGGTAACTTTCCTGATCACAAAGCCAGAGAGGAGAGAAGCACCAGAGGTTTTTCTGGTGACAGATCCGTTCGATTCGTGATAACTGGTATACCGACTGAATTGCCCCGGTTACGATTCCTTCCAGACCATATTCATGGACGCCCTGCTGTATTGCTGTTTTCAGATCATCCAGTTCTTTCTCTTTTTGGCCGTCGGTTTCCTGAACCACGAGAGGAATACCTGCTGCCTCTGCCTGAAGCCTGGTCAGGTCGATATTTGGGGTATGAAACATGTAACTTTCAGGGTTTCGTGACTGTATCGTGATAAAACAAGCAATCTCATGCCCGGTCTGAATCATCCGCCATGCAGCGTACAGGGAATCCTTCCCTCCTGAGAGCAGGGCACCGATTCTCATGAAATCCGCTGCATGAGGTAAAAGACATACCCGTACATGCCCCGGTATTCCTCAAATAACCGGATCTCTTCTTCGATGGTGGTGAGCACCTCTTCTTCTCCTTTTGAAAGAGAACCAGTATCTCGAAGAAGAGTGATCTTTTCTTTTTGCGGGGCATAAAAGGCGTCCCATGCAGAGTCTGGCAAAACAACCGAGCCCATCCACCGGTACCCGCATTTCCCGATGATCTCCTGGTTTACAGACTCGGTCTTCATGGAAGGATACTCCTTCTCCCAAAACTCTT
Organism: Methanospirillum sp.; assembly: GCA_028695895.1. Lineage (GTDB taxonomy): Archaea > Halobacteriota > Methanomicrobia > Methanomicrobiales > Methanospirillaceae > Methanospirillum. The sequence continues at coordinate 2,846 of JAQVIE010000044.1, forward strand.
TGAGACGGGACGGCGGATGTGAAGTAAACCAGGTAAGCTCGGATACGACCACATACCCACCCACTTTGACATGCTCTTTCCAGAGAGAAAGGCCCTTTTCAAATCCAATAATGTATACTGCCCCTTCACTCCAGATCAGATCAACTGGTGCAGCCGGCCGGAACGTATCCATTGATGCACAGACGCGGGTGATAAGAAGCATCGGATCTTCATTGCAAATTCGCTCAATAAGATGGTCCAGAATGACCGGATACAGATCCACGGCAGTTACCTGGCACCCGGCCCTGGCGAGTTCCAGAGTCTGTACTCCGCTCCCGCATCCCATATCAATCGTCACCGGATGTAGAGGAAGGTCAGTAAGAAGACCAAGTACTGATGTGGTTATCCGGCCTTCACCTGGACCCTGACGAGGAAGGTCTGCGTAAAAATTGAGAAAAAATAGAAAATTCTGATCTTCATCCATTCATGCTAACCTTAAATTCCAAACAGACCGGTTATGGCCGCCCACATGTTCGAAAACCCCTCTCCAAGAATAACATTTGGATCGATTCCCAGAATGGGGAATATGAAGATGAAATATCCAAATGTTCCAAGGCTTGATCCTACATTTGCAAGTGCAGCTACGAGAACCACTTTAAATAATGGGATACTTCGCATCTCCATGATAGATTCTGCTTCCATGATCTTTTTAATGTCAGATCCTCGTGGTTTTCGTATTTTTGCTTCTGCAATTGCTGAAAACCATCCGGCTGCGATGAGCGGGTGAAGTGATGAGAGGGGACTTACCACAAACCCTACCAGTCCGGAGAGAACGTGGCCTCCTGCAAGCAGGGTAAATACAAAGGTGAGGACACCATGAATCAGAACCCAGTAAATCAGGGCCTGGAGTAGCACCTCTGTTCCGACTCCTGAAAAGATAATGGCCAGAAGCAGAATGCCGAATATGAATGTTACCACAATACCGAAGATAAGACCCCAGGGCCGTGTTTTCATCTGTGCAGTAAGACTGTCGACTGGTGGAAGACTCACAGGGTTTTGAAGGTACTGTTCTATCCCTTTCCGGTGCCCTGCACCAACTACTGCCAGAACCCGTTCACTGTCTGATGCAAGTCTGATAAGATGGTGGGACATGTACGCATCACGCTCACCAATAAGGGCATTTGCGCCACGGGGTGAATACTTGTAAAATTCCTCCATTGCAGCTTCTACAATATCATCCTTTTTGAGTTCTTCAATGTCTATCAGATCCCCGGTCTTGTCAGCAACCGCAATTGATCCGATTAGAGCATAAAACATCTTGAATTTCTCAAGTAATGACATCGAGGCCCAGAACCGGTGAAGAGTTATTCTGATATCCCGGTCAATAAGGGCAAGTTTTACCTCTCTTTCCTCTGCTGCATTTATTGCAGCTTTCATCTCTGCACCGGGTTCAACTCCCACATCCATGCCTATCCTTCGCTGGATATAGGCCAGAATCCACTGGACCAGGAGCTGGGTGAAGTTTTTTGCCTGAAGAATATCTTCTATATCCGGGTTTTTCTGCTGTTGTTTAAGGCCCAGGTACCGGCCCTGGTCCAGTTCAATTGCAACCACATCAGGCTGCCACTCATCAATTGCCTGCTCTACTTCTTCGACACTTTTTTGTGAGACATGCGCTGTCCCGATTATCCGGATTTCACCCATGATAGTCCTTAATTCCTTCTGCATCAATTATTACCGGCTTTCCTGCCGGAATGATTCCTGACCGGACTATCGCCCGGATCTTTTCGTCCTGTTCCTGTTCGTATGCATATCGCCTGCAGAGATCCAGTGCAATATTCTCTGCATCCCTGGAACCATTCTCCCCACCTGTTCCTTCACATGGATGAATAGTAAGACCATTTTCATCAAGCATGAAAGGATAAGTGCGACATATCCAGGGTCTGACCGGGTAAACCTGGCAGGTGGTTCCATCAAGAAACCGACATCTGTCTCCGGTCCTGCGAATAACCCATCCAAAGGTGTAGTCAAGACAATCTTCCACTATCCTGTCAGGGTAAGGTTCGACGATCTCTTCAAATGAAAGATCTGTATATTCCATTATTTTGGAAATTTCCTCCGGCCCTACCATAACAAGGTTTGAGCCTGGTTCAGTCTCCCTGCAACATGAACCACAATGCAGGCAGGAAAATCCGGTTTCACGGATCCTGGCAGCCAGAGAAGGAGGTGAACTCATTCCTGGTTCTTACCCTGTGAGATTGAATGGAGATTCTCAAATATGCTGTATAACGGTAAATGTGAATGAACCATTGCTTCACTTCTGCGTATTGAAAAAGAAGCAACTCTTCTGATTGCAGGTTTTTCATTGATATCAGGGCCATATTGCTGGTTCAGGATAGAGTGTCTAAACCTGATACAATTTTTGACCACATTCGATGGAGGCATCTGCCCTATGTATTAGGGCTGGTTAGTAGATATGCATTCAGGGACTGTATCCTGAAACAAAGGAAATTATCGAGCGGGTGATCTCTTCAGGACTGTAACCCAGAAGGGTTCCAAGCATCATTGCTCCTCCATATCCCATGCCTTCCTTTATTTCTCCAATGCAATACCTGTCAAGACCAGAGTGTCCGGCCTTACCAAAGTCAGGGTCTACATAGGTAATAGGGACCCCGATATCCTGCGCTGTCTTATCACAACTTGCCGAGCAGTCATCCCGTACATAAACTGTTGTTACTATTTCGGGTAGAGGTCTGCCTATTGACTTTATTACTGCTGCAACAGCCAGCATCTGAGTTCCACCTGCAAGGATCAGTGTTCCTGGGAATCCTTCTGCAAGCCCGGCAGCAACTGCTATCATCGGGTCACCTGTCTCCCTGACGATCTCCAATGGATCAGACAATGAATGACCGATACGCCTGACCACTGCAGAGTATACCTCTTCTTTCAATATGTCAGGGCTGGTTACTGAGGCGCTGCTAACTTTTGCATCATATCCGAAACTTCTCAGTACACAAAGGGCTGTCGTCGTCCCTCCAGGAACACATTCCCCGACAACAAGCATATCATATGCAGAAAGGAGTTTTCCTGTACGGATTCCTTCATTGTACAGGCGCATTGCATCAGGAACTGCCGGTCCGTCACGCGGGTCACCTCCTGCCTGCCCGTGAAGATCCAGGACAGGAACTGTAGGACGATGAACAAGTCCTGCATTAATAAAAAGAGGAGGCACGCCGATATGGTCAAGAACCGCCCTTGTGATAGAGGCAGGTGTCGGACATCCGGTTGGTGTGTTTGGGGTTGCATCAGAACTTGTGATACTTCCCTGCCAGATGAGTTCTGCATCCAGGACCGGGACAAGTAATGAGCCCATGGGATTTGGGCCCGCCCCTGAAAGACCTGGGACGGTGGAGAGCATTGTGTTTGCCAATATACCTATGAACAAAGGTTTTTCCGGCTTTATCATTCGTGAATCTGATAAAAAAACCATTAAAAATCGTTACTCCGGCAGTATCATCAATCTCTCCCAAAAAACCATAAGCCCATATCTTTCTGGTATCCTACTTTTCTGAGCAATCATGATTCAAGCCATCCGTGCCCTGCTTCAGTTTACTACCATTCTTCCGCTTGGAAAGACCGCCCCTTTTGACGCATTTGCACGAAATACCTGGCTTTATCCTCTTTCAGGATATGTTACAGGAGGAATCGGGGCGGTACTCATCCTCCTTCTCCCGGCACCGCCATTTATCCTGGCTGTCATGGCAACCGGGCTTATCTTTCTCATTTCCGGTGCTAATCACCTGGATGGTCTTTTTGATTTTGGGGACGGACTAATGGCGCATGGATCCCGCGAAAAACGGATAAAGGCATTGACAGACAGGCAGATGGGAACGGGTGCACTGGCCCTTGGAATGATAATTACTCTTCTTGCTATTGCCTCGCTTAGCTCGCTTCACCAGACAATAATTGCTGCATCAGCTCTCATCTTTGCAGAGGCCGGGGGAAAATGGGGAATGGCTCTCCTTACAACATATGGAAGACCGTTTCACGAAGGACTACATTCAGCCCTTTATAAGAACACAAAGAAGTGGTCAATTGTACCGGCAACACTGCTCCTTATCCCGGCATTTTTGCTGCCTCTCCCCTTTAATGCAAAACTGGCTGCATGCATTGTTCTGGTCCTGGTCCCCCTCTTCATGAGGTTCCTGGCTTACCGGTTGTTTGGGGGAGTCAATGGAGATGTTACTGGAGCAACCGGAGAGATAAACCGCTGCGCTCTCCTGACAGTCCTTGCCATCATTCTTTTCTGATATTTTGAGATGAACCAGTAAAAATGATCAGAGCCGTGATGAAAACCGTGGAGTATATCCCTCTCCTTTCTCGTCATTACAGGCCACATCAGAGCCATCACGGACAAGGCTGTTGAACTGCATCGCAGCTTCCATCAGTATTTCTGGTGGTACAGAGCCGCCCCTAATCTGGGAAAAGGCATTCTCGTATGGAGAAGGCATAACCCGCGCCCCTACCTGAATCCCTTTACAATTCATGCAATATGAGCACCTGGTGTGCACTGGCAGTTTTCCAGAGGCGCATTCCACATAAGCCCTGTCAGAACCGGGTTCCCTGATAATTGGAAGTAACTTCATTCTTAATCTGATCATTCCCCTGAAAAGCTATTAATCACTTCGATTCAACCCTGACAATGGAAATTCAGACGCTCATTCGGTATGAGTCGCATAGTGAAAAATATTAAAAGGATGTCTATCAAATATGATATACTCGCATAACCGGGCTGTGCTTTGCAGCTTTGATATCGTGCGGAGGTATTGGAGGATTTGTATATATGGCAACTGATAAGCCCCACATTAACCTCGCTGTTATTGGTCACATTGACCATGGTAAGTCAACTACCGTCGGCAGATTAATGTATGAAGCAGGAGCAGTCCCGCAGCACATCGTCGAACAGTATAAGAAAGAAGCTGAATCCAAAGGCAAGGGTTCATTTGCATTTGCCTGGGTTATGGACAGCCTGAAAGAGGAACGTGAGCGTGGTATCACTATTGATATTGCACACAAGCGCTTTGACACCGAAAAGTACTACTTTACCGTCGTCGACTGTCCAGGACACAGAGACTTTGTCAAGAACATGATTACCGGTGCATCACAGGCAGATGCCGCAATCATTGTTGTTGCAGCCCCTGATGGTGTAA
>JAQVIE010000045.1 GCA_028695895.1 Methanospirillum sp.
AATACATCACATCAACAGTTCCATTGAACTGTTTTGCAATACTGATTGCATAGTTGAGCGCCCGAAAGCTCTCTTTTGAGCCATCCACACCAATGAGTATATGAGAAAACATTACTTTTCATTATCTCATAATTACTTAAATAAATGCCTGATATGTTTACAAAACATAATTATGATTAGATAAGGATTTTCTTTCTTTTTGCTTTCGAAAATCGCTTCGGATCTTTTCATTTCATATATCGCATACATATTGGTGCCTTTACAATTCTCTATAAATATTATAAACAATTAACAGGTTATTGTGAGTGTTGGATCAGATAGCTGTGCATCTAATGAAATAAATGATTACCTGGAACTGCTGGCTGAAATTGATAAAAAGCCCCGGGTAAATGTTGATTCAAGGTTATTGATGAAGATGTACAATGATTTTCCGGTTACATCATCATAAGAAGGAAAGTGCGCTATTGATAAGAAGGGATTTCTTTCTCTTCATTTATATGTCATCCTAAATCTGTTTCATTCTTTAAAAAACAACCAACTTGAAAGAATGAAATAAATATTTATTTATCAGAGATGACATATGCAATCCGGTTTTTATCAAATAAAAAATCAAACGTTACAACTGAAGAAATTGCAAGTGCTTCTGCCATGATCATTGAGATAATTGAGAAGCTTCAACATATAATTGGAGAATTTTTGTTTAATTATGAATGATCTGCAGCTTAAGATCCTCTATGTTGATGATGAGACTGATCTTTTAAACATTGGAAAGATCTTCATGGAACGGTTTGGTAATATCATCGTAGATACCTCTCCATCAGCTGCGAATGCCCTGGAAAAGCTTGCAAAGAGTTCTTATGATGGCATTGTATCTGACTACCTGATGCCAGAAATGGACGGAATTGAGCTATTAAAAGAAGTCCGGGAACGTTATGGTGAGATTCCTTTTATTCTTTTTACCGGTCGAGGCAGGGAGGAAGTGGTTATTCAGGCGATTGAATACGGGGTGGATTTTTATCTTCAGAAAGGAGGAGATCCAAAATCCCAGTTTGCTGAACTTGTGCATAAAATCCAACAGGCAGTGCGAAGAAAAAAAGCAGAACATGCACTGATTCAAAGTGAACGTACATCCCGTGCCCTCCTTGATGCTACTACTGATGCAGTTGTGCTGTTTAACAGGAATCTGATAATTCTTTCCACTAATGAAACATTTGCAAAACGGTTAAATAAAAAACTGAAAGATCTCATCGGTAGCAACTTAAATGAGATTTTACCTCCTGAATCATCTGATTATTTTTTAAACAGGATTCAGGAGGTAACCAGAACAATGCAAGCAGTACGGTTTGAAGAAAATCAGGATGGAATTTTTCTTGAAAATAGTTTTTATCCTATTTTTGATGACCATGGAGAAGTAGTCAGTTTTGCGGTTTACAGCAGAGATATTACCGAAAAAAAGCAGATTGAAAAAGAGTTGCGTAATGCTTATGAGAGAATTGCTGCTGATGAAGATGAGTTAAGGGCAAATTACAAGAAGCTTGCAAAAAGTGAAGCTTGGTTTAAATCCCTTTTTGATCAGACATTTCAGTTTATCTGGGTACTGGACCTGGAAGGAAGAGTGATACGGGCAAACAGGGCTGCTCTGGCCCTTGTTGGAGGAGATTTGGAGACGGTTGCTAATAAACCATTCTGGGAAACCCTGTGGTGGTCTAATGATATTACAGCGCAGAAAAAAGTCTGTGATGCCATTGAAAAGGCAAAACTTGGTGAAACCGTCAGATTTGAGTCAACTCATAAAGATGCCAAAGACCAGATCCATATCGTGGATTTTGAAATAAAACCCATATTGAATACAAATGGAGTACCGATTGCCCTTATTCCTGAAAGCCGGGATATCACCGAATTAAAAAAGAAAGAACAGGAGATTATGTTTGCCAAAGAGAGGCTTCGAAAATTTATTGAAAATATTCCAATGCTGGCAATACAGGGTTACCGGCTGGATGGAACAACGACATACTGGCATGATACTGCTGAAAAACTTTATGGATATTCAAAAGATGAAGCCATCGGTAAAAATCTCCTGGATTTAATCATCCCTCCTGAAATGAGAAATGATGTCAGGGAGAGCATGATTTATATGAAAAAAACAGGAATGCCTATTCCGGCATCTGAGCTTTCCCTGATGAGAAAAGACGAATCAAGGGTTTCAGTTTTCTCTTCACATGCAATTCTGAATGATAGTAACGGAGAAAAAGAATTATTCTGTTTTGATATAGATCTCAGAGAACAGAAACAAACTGAAAAGGTCATACGCCAGGCAAACCGAAAGCTGAGCCTTCTTAGCAGTATCACAAGGCATGATATCAACAACCAGTTAAACGTACTTAATGGAAGTCTTTACCTAATGAAAAATAATGGGATAAATGAAGATATCTGGCCTTATTTCAAAATAGTTTGTGCTGCTACCCGCAAGATTGAATCGATGATTGCATTTACCGGGGAGTACGATAAGATCGGAATAAAAGAGCCGCAATGGCAGAATATCTCTGTTTTAACTCGCACGGTTATGGAAGAACCTTTCTTATCCAGTTATTCTGCCATCTGTGATATTCCTGAAAATCTTGAAATTTTTGCCGATCCCCTTGTTGAAAAAGTCTGGTATAATCTTGTTGAGAATGCTGTAAAATATGGAGAGAAGATAACGACTTTTCGGTTTTATGTCTCAAAGGAAGGGGCTGATCTTTTAATCGTGTTTGAAGATGACGGGATTGGAATTAGTAAAGATGAAAAAGAAAAGATATTTGAGTTTGGATATGGGCAAAATACCGGTATGGGCCTTCCCTTGTCAAGGGAAATACTTGCAATCACTGATATAACAATAAAAGAGACCGGGGAAGAAGATTCAGGGGCACGATTTGAGATACTGGTTCCTCAAGGGATGCATCGTGTTGGTAGATAGAACCTGAACAGGTTTTAGGTCAGAACATGGCCTAATATTTTTCATTTGCTTCCGAAGATCAGGCAGCAGCACGATGACACTCCTTTTATCCATTTTACCTGCCGTAAACGGGAAGAAGAAATGATTGTTTTAATCTTTTTGAAAACGGAATTTCCTTGCCGGCACAAGGATCTCAAATCTTGCACCAGATCCTTCTGTCCCTGTTTCCAGGATTGAAAGACCGGTTATAGCTAAAATCTCCCGTGAAATAAAAAGACCTACACCGGTATGTTTTCCATACCCATGGGTAAAGACAGCCTCCTTTTCCCTGGCAGAAATTCCAATCCCGTCATCTGAACATGATATGATAAGGTCTTCATTTTTAATTTCAGACATAAACCGTATCTTTGTAACTTTTTCTCCATGCCTGATAGCGTTCTCCATTAAAGTCACAAAAACCTTCCTGATGATTGGATCAGCATAGATTTCAAGACTCCCGGGTATATCTATCTCCACTGTGACCATTCTGTGGGTTACTTCTGATAATGCATCTGTAATTGTCTGATGCACCGGCTGCCAGCCAGATGAAGCTATCCCGAAGTTCTCGTAAACCCTGGTAAATCCAATTATTGACTGTATCCGTTCGGTTGAATTGCTGGCCAGGGAGATATATTCCTGTATCTCTGAAAGATCAGATGTTTCACTGCAGAGATAGTGAAGAGACTGGATTATCTGCACCTGGTTAATTATATCATGTCGGGTCAGACTGGTTAACAATCTGAGCTTTTGGTTTAATTCGCTTAGGGCTTTTTCAGCATTCCTCTTCTCAGTAATGTCCATAGCAATATGAATAATCCGGTCAACCGAACCATCTATGGTAAGGATTGGAGAGCAGGTGACAAGATATGTCCCACCAAATGCGGAGACCTCTATCTCACATGTTTCAGTTCTTTTTGTCTGGAGCAATTTTACACAGGGGCAGCCATCTACCGGAGTAACCGCGTTTTCCCCATGGAAGATCTCCCAACAATTTTTCCCAATTAACTCATCAAGAGTTATTCCGGTCTTTTCAATCACAATGGAGTTTGCATTAAGAATCCGGTTATTAATATCCAAAATAAGAGCAGGACTTCCGATAGATTGAAAAATCTGTTCCCAGTTATGTTTTGCCTGGGATAGTTCATCAACCTGCTGCCTTAGTTCTTCGTCCCGTTCATGCAATTCTTCGGTAAGCTGGTTCTCTTTTACCAATGTAATCTCCAGGTCTTCGTTCTTTTTCCGTATTGCACTGATGAGTGAATCCCGTTCGGTAATAATCCGTGCGAGCCTGATATTGGCCCAGCTGACTTTTGAGATCAGACTCACAAGGTTGGTATAAAATTGCATTACCGCATCTATACTCTCCCTGCTCCACCTTGGCACCTGTTTGAGTGCCTGGATATATTCCTCCTCGTCAAACCCGTATTTTCGCGCCTGTTTCGAAAAAAAGGAATAATCTATCTCTTCATCGTCAAAGAAGAACTGACCAAGGAAAAGGTTTCCAAGATGTGCTCCCCCAAGCATTATCGGAGTTGCCATATCCCACATATTATTCCTGCACCGGTACAGCTTAAAAGTCCCAGGAGCTACCCCGGATGATAACTGTGTGTCACTCTCAATGCATTGTTTGCAGGTTTCCGGATGTACCCGATGAAACTTAGTACAGATATCCCGCCATCCGGTTTTAACCAGAACATTCCCATTGATATCAACGATACCCACTCCAATATTTGTAAGCGAGTAAAAATAATCCATGAGTTGTTGAATTTCTGTGACATCGATAATATCTGAAAGGCTGAGAGTTTCAATGTCTCCTTCGGGTAATAAAATTGCATCCAATTTACGTTTTAATTCTGTTTTACTCTGGATTAATTCTTCTTCAACCTCTTTTTGTCTTGTAATGTCGGTTGCAACCCGGAGATGAACCAGCCTTCCATCACTCCACCTGATAACCCGGTCCCTACAGTCATACCACCGTCCATTCCAGGAATTTCTATTTTCACTCTGATATACACCAGTTGGTCCTGATTCATCCATGAGCTGGTCATTGGTGCAGAATGAGCATGGACCTGTCTGGCCCTTTTCGATTACCTGGTAACATTTTTTTCCTGCAATGTCTCCAAACAGGCTTCTGCCATGTTTATTAATATAAAGCATCTCATAGGTCTTAAGATCTGCAACATAAATGTAGGCATCAATACTGTCAAGGATGGTAAAGAGTTCAGCTTCAATCTCATGGATACGGAGCCTGGCTGACGAAAGGAGTTTTTCTGAAGAAATGTCTGATTCATCTATTTCTTGTTCATCCCGTCCACCCCTTTTATGCAAAGTCTGGTCAATGGAAGGAGATGTGATGATATTATAATTTTTTCTCAGCATCTGCAGAATCTTGTCTGACTCAACCCACCGCAGGTCAAGATGGGTTACAATATCATCGATCCTCCGGACCTGTTCTGATATTTTTGATGCAACATCACAATCCTCTGCAATCTCAGTATAAGTGAGGATGAGGGTTAATGGATTTCTAATCTGGTCATTGAGCACGGAGAACTGAGCAAGGTTTTTCTGGATCTGGGCAACTGATGCTTTATTTTCCAGCTCAAGTCTTTTTATCAGGGTAATGTCTCTTCCCTGTGCAATCGTTGCAACCGGGTGTTCACCTGATGAATCATAAATCGTGGAAATGTTCCAGATTACAGATCTTGTTGAACCGTCTTTATGCTGAATTGGTATTTCAACGGTGTCAAGCCTCACTCCGGCACTGGTGGTCTTTAAAAGACGCATCGAATATTCCACCTTGTCTGATGGGATTAATGTCTTAATTGACTTTCCAAGAACTTCATACGAAGTTATTCCAAGCAGGCTCTCACATGAGTGATTTAAACGAGTTATGGTGAAGTTGGGGTCCCATACTATGATTGGAACATTTGCATAGTTTATCAGATTTTCTAGATAGGTTGTTGTCTGCCTGAGTCGCTCTTCTGCTGATGCAAGGGCATTGAACTGGAATCTGAGTTCTTCTTCAGATCCGGCAAGTTGTTCATAGGCTGCATTTAGCTGTTCATTATTCTGACTGAGCTGGTCTATCAGTTTTTCACGTTCTTCGTCAGTCTTGATTTTTTCGGTCACATCATTGTAAATCACGACTATTTGGCCGTTTGGAAGTCGGAACAGGTAATTTTCATATAATTTGTCATTTTTTCCACCTGGGTATTTTTTTGGAGGATAGTAAATCGTCTCCCCGGTTTTCCAGACCTTTTGAAAAGCTAAAATCAGACCAAAATCATCAATTTCAGGCCGAATCGTGGTTATTGGTCTCCCAACTATCTCATCCCTTGATATTCCTTCAATATTCAGACCTGCCGGGTTAAAGTCGGTGACTATATAATCACTTCCTTTTGATCCATCATTCTGAACCGAATAGATAACACCACCACTGGTCATGGTATTAAAAATCCCTTTAAACAGGGCCTCACTCTTGAGAAGGGCTTCTTTAATCACCATCTGTTCCTGGTAGTAGCGTTCACTCTCTTTTTGGTGAAGTATGAATAGTCCCCCTCCGGTTGCGATTAACAAAATGATTACAATGATTATCAGGTCTGTTGTCCTGGCTGTAAGAAATTCAAAGACCTCTGCACTATCAATCCTGGCGACCAGGTACCACGGACTGCCGGGAACACTTCTAATATAAGCGATGACGGGAACACCCCGATAATCTGTCCCTTTTACTATCCCTTCATTTCCAAGTACTGCCATAACTGGCGGCCGGGTGGTCTGGTTTAACGGAAGACTATAAGAGAGAGCAATATTTTCTCTGAATCTGAGTTTATTCAGGTACATGACTGAATCACCCTCTTTTCTCACGAGAAGTGTCTCGGCACTTTCAGATTCTGTGGGCCATTGTGAGATAAAAGGACAGAGGTATTCGTCTGAAATTATTTGCAGGCTTACAATGCCTACTGGATCATTAAAATCACCATTATCAAGTATGGGAACAAGGATGGTGAGATAGATCTCATCATCCTGATCATCACGATAAAAATCAATAAATTCTATCTGTCCGGTTTTTGTTACAAGAGGGAGGGTTTTCTTTACCACAGATGATAATTTTTGTGAGGTATCAGGGACGCTAATAATTACCGTCCCGTCAGGATGTAATAAACAGACCCGGCTGTAATGATAATTTTTCTGGATATTATACAGCCAGACATGAAGTTCAGACCTGACATTTCTGTCATCCGGGTTATCACGGTACTCTCTAACCAGTGATGAAAATGCAGAATTTACATATAATAACCTGGCATCACCCATCCGCTCATTACGCCACCTGACAAGTTCCTGGACTTTCAAATCTCCAACACTTCGTAACTGTCCCTCTACTCCAGAGTGGTATTCCTTCTCATAACTGCAGTAATACAGGTATCCGATGATGATAATGCCTGCTGCCAGGACTATAAAGATTAGCACCTGGTATAATAAACTACGTTTTTCTGACCTTACGGGAGATGTGTTCTTTAATAATTGAGTCATGATGGATTATAATCCGTTTAACTTTTTTTTGGATGATTTTTCTGTTTTTATTTTGAAATGAATAAAATATCCCTCTACCTTGATGCTTATATAAGTATCATGCAGGAAAAATCAGTTACAAATGAGAGATTTCAAACATTTTATATTTCAAAAACTATGAAAAGAATGGTCATTTAGTAAACCGGAATTTTGGTCGCTGACGTCAATTCGATGACCAATTATTCAAAAGAAGATATTGACCTGGATACTCACTTATTTAGTGAAGTTCACCGTGACATCCCTGGAGTGATTAGGAAACCTGAAATTACCTTTTCATTGCACTATGAGATCTTCAACAGATGTCTGCAAAATTTCAGGCAAAGGAGGAATAAAAAGGTTTATATTGCTTTCTCTGCCAGACCTTTACATGTTTTTATTTGAAAATGCTCATGATGCCGGTGCTGATGTCATG
>JAQVIE010000046.1 GCA_028695895.1 Methanospirillum sp.
TCTGGCAGAACTACCGGGCTTTCGTGAACTGATTTTATCTGCCCTGCTTCTTTTTCCAGAAGAAGAAAATCTGCAACCATCACGTCAGGATGTATCAATGGCCCGGATTCTTCATCCCAGAAGAGCACTTCTTCAAGCCTTGGCCTGTAAAACCTTCCGCCCACGGCAATTTCATCAATTCCTGCCTTTTTTTGAGAGAAACAGGAGTGGAGTAATTGAAAAGTGATAAGATCTGCTTCGATACCACGATATGCAGAAATATAATTTTTAAGAATAGAAACCCCGGGAATGTCCGGGTCAGAACCAAGTGATAGTGTTTTTAATTCTCTTTTTTTCTTCAATAGTCAGGCCACCTCATTGAAACTTTCTGCGCAAAAGTCTGTCAGACTTAACTGTCAGGTTCGGAATATGATAAAACAGGGATACCTGTACTCTGCATATTTTATAGAATTATCTTCAAAAATATACCCAATGAATAACCGCCCCCTTCTTGTTACCTGTGGCCTTCCTTATACCAATGGCCCATGCCATATCGGCCACCTCCGGACCTATGTACCTGCCGATTTTTACGTGCGATTCATGCGCCGGAAAGGAGAAGAGGTGATCTTCATCTGCGGCTCAGATAACCACGGAACTCCGATAGTAGTAAGTGCAGAAAAAGAAGGTATAACTCCGAGAAAAATATCCGAACGGTATCACGCCCATTTTCATGATACTTTCACAAAAATGCAAGTGCATTTTGATCATTTCGGGATGACTGATGATCCAGCCACCCATGCAAGGACAAAGCACCTGGTTGGCAGGCTTATTGAACGGGGATATGTCTATCCGAAGGTTATACAGCAGGCATACTGTGCAAAATGCCAGAAGTTCCTTCCGGATCGTTTCCTTGAAGGAATTTGTCCTCATTGTAAAAAACCAGCCAGGGGTGATGAATGTGACCAGGGATGCGGGAAACATCTTGAACCAGGAGAAATCCTTGAGCCTGCCTGCAAAATCTGTGGCAGTCAGGCAGAATACCGTGAACAGGAGCATTATTTCTTTAAACTTAGTGGGTTTAAGGGCTGGCTCAGGGAATACCTTGACCAGTTAAAAGGAACAGAAAACGCCATCAACTATGCATTGGGCTGGGTAAATGAGGAACTGCATGACTGGTGCATTACCCGAACCCTTGAGTGGGGCGTAAAATTTCCCGGCCATGATGAACTGGTTGTTTATGTCTGGGTTGATGCTCCTGTCGGGTATATCGGGTTTACCGAGGAATGGGCTGAGAAAACCGGAAAAGACTGGAAAGACTGCTGGTGTGGTGAGAACACACGGGTGACCCATTTCATCGGACAGGATATCACCTACCATCACTGTGTATTCTGGCCGGCCATGCTCCATGGTGCAGGATATGGAACACCGTACGCAGTTGTTGCCTCAGGGATGCTCAAGATAGATGATCACAAGTTCTCCAAATCAAGGGGATATGTGGTCTGGACCAATGAAGATTATCTTGATCAGGGACTTCCTGCTGACTATCTCCGGTACTATCTTCTCTCTTATACCAGCCATACAAAGGAGATGAACTTCTCATGGCATCTCTTCCAGGAACGGATAAATAATGAGGTCGTCAACAACCTTGGAAACTTCATATATCGGTCACTTCACCTTTCACAGAAAGAATTCGGAGGAGTGCCTGAAAGCACGGTTGAACAGGAGATATTTGATCGGATAGACGAGGCAGTCAGCCAGGTGACAGAACTTGTGGAGGAATATGACTTTAAAGGAGCGGTTGATGCAATCCTGTCATTATCAGCCTGGGGAAATACCTATATTCAGAGTAAAGAACCCTGGAAACTTGCAAAAACTGACAAAACCGCCATGGCACAGGTCATGAAAAACTGTCTCCAGCTTGCAAAGGCACTGACTCTTCTTATTGAACCTGTCATGCCTGAACGTGCAGCTCTTGTCTGGGCCCAACTTGGACAGGGCAGTCTGATTGAGAATACCGGATTTTCAGCAAGTAATGAATCCCTGAATCCAGGACCACTACCTGCACCGTCAATTGTTTTCTCTAAGATTGACGATAAAAAGACTGCAGAACTTGACAGGAGGCTCTGTGAAAGAATAGAGGCACTGGATGCTGAAAATATGCCAAAAATCCCACAGATAACAATCGAGGAGTTTGCTAAGGTTGAGATGAAAACAGGAACTGTCCTGTCTGCTGAACCGGTTTTAAAATCAGATAAACTTCTGAAACTTCAGGTAAACATTGGTGATGAAGTCAGACAGATAGTGAGTGGAATTGCACAATTTCATGACCCTGAAGAACTTGTCGGAAAAAGCGTGGTTGTCTGTACAAATTTAAAACCCGCTAAAATCTTCGGAGTTGAAAGTAACGGAATGATACTTGCTGCCGGTGATAATGCATCCCTGCTGCGACCTGATACAAAGGTACCTCCCGGAACAATAATCAGATAGTTAATAAAAGGATTTTCACTTTTTCATCTTACAAAGTGTATCTTCCAACCTGGCAAGACCTTCAGCAGCAATCTTCCTGGTATAGGAGTGATCATCAGAGAGCATCCTTGAAAGAACATCAATAACTCTTTCATCATCCATGAAGCCTAATGCCTTTGCTGCCATGTACCTGACATGATCTTTTGGATCATCAGTTTTTTTGATGATAGCTTCAATAGTGCCGGTATCCCTGATGCCTGACAAGGCCTCTAAGGATCGGTATCTGATAATCCAGTCATCATCATCCAGTAAAGGCAGAAGATATGGCACTGCCTTAGTTCCTGACTTAATCAATCTGTCTGTTGCTTCTGCACGAACATTTTTGTCGAGATTTCGAAGATCAGATAGTATAGGCTCAATCTCTTGAATTGGCATAAAAAGGAAAAAAATCAGGTGGTTGAGGAGTATTCATGGGTCTGTGCCAGGTCAAAGAGACCACTTGCTACAGTCCTCTGTCTGTCAGTTATCCTGGTGGTAAGATTTCCACCGGTTACGGTTGCATTATAAAGGTTATCATAGACTCTAAACTCAGTATTCATGAATACTTCAGCTGATCCGACTGCAAGAGCGTTATTTTCATCTGTGCCAAGACCCTGGGCATCAAATCCATAACGCAGGTTTACCGGAACGGTTGAGCTCTCTGATATTGCCCTGCCACCTACCGTCGTCACAGCGGCAACTTCCCTGACATTCATGTTGCTTCCAGCTGATACAGTCCCCTTAAACCCTGCACCACTGCTGGACGAACCACTGGCAAAGACACACCTGCCTACATCTGCACCTGTTGTCGCAGCTCCGAATGAACTAATAGTTGCCTCTTCATCCCAGAGCATTGATCCGCTGTTTTCAAGATTGGCCTCATAATTCACCATATGTCTGGCATATAAGTTATCTCTTCCCTCTGATACATTAGAGCCATCCATATTGTACTCTTTCGTGTACTTTGTAGTTCCCATTGCGGCAAGGGTATTCTCCCGGTACGTGAAAATTGCCCGGGTTTCGCCCTCCGTCAGTGTATTATTTGCAAGATTTCCGCCGGCAAGGTTCGTCTGCTGCCACTCCATATCATGATTTACCAGAAGTGTACCGATACAGGTTGCATCAATGGTGGTAGTAATTCCGGTATTATCAAATAATGCAGAAGTTGGTCTGACAGCAGATGCCCACCCGGTAGTGAGAACCAGGATAATAATAAGTAAAATACCTAATCGTCTCAGTTTACAGGCATTCATATCAATCAACCCCATCAAATATCTGACCACTTTCGTATTCAAACTGGTCACGAAAATTTCGACTGTAATGCATATATATCTTGTTAATATTCGGGTAAGAAAAAATTGAAATCCAGCTGATATTTAATGAAATAAATATAAAAAAAATGATTTAATCGAGTGATGAAAATTGGGGGGAGATTTAGCCAAGGTAGTCTGCGGGCTTAGGCATCTCTTCCTTTAGTCCCTTGCGCTTTCTTATCTGTAGAACAATTTCTTTGGAAGAACCGGCCGGAATGATCTCAAAACCTGCAAATTCGCTGTTCCACATTGCACGGCCTTCAGTTGCTGAACGAACATCTCCGGCAAATCCGAACAGCTCTGCAACCGGTGCTTTTCCGACGACAGTAACGGTGTCTCCTTCACTGGTCATATCAAAGACTTGTCCACGTCTGCTCTGGATCTGTGAGGTTGCACTACCCATGTGATCCTGGGGGACTGTGATGTGCAGCTTCTGCATCGGTTCAAGGAGTGAGTCATTGGCAAGAAGTATTCCACCTTTGATGGCGCTTCTGACTGCAGGAATTACCTGGGCCGGACCACGATGGATGGCATCTTCGTGAAGCTTGACATCAATCAGCTTGATGAGCACATTCTGCACCGGTTCATCTGCAAGTGGACCGCCATCAAGAGCTTCGTGAATACCATCGATAATAAGTTCCATGGTTTCGTTCAGGTACTGGATACCTTTTGTCATGTCAAGAAAGATATTTGTTGCATAGATGTCCTTGACACTCTTGGCTTCTTCCTTGTCAAAACCTGCCTTTAACATCGTATCCCGGCGTTCAAGGGACTCCTGGTTCATGGAGATCTCATTTTTCTTGATCATGTCAACTACATGAACCGGAAGTGGATGAAGCGTAAAGTAGAACCTGTTGTGACGATTTGGGGATTTTCCTTCGACTGCATCGGTGAGTTCCTGAGTGATGGTCTCACGATATACAACGATGGGCTCTGAGGTTATGATCTCAACACCCTTGTCACGCTTAATACGTCCGGTGATGATCTCAAGGTGTAACTCACCCATTCCTGATATCAGGTGTTCTCCGGTCTCTTCATTAATATTGACACGAAGGGTTGGATCTTCCTTTGCAACCTGTCGAAGTACTTCGACCAGTTTTGGCAGATCTTTCATGTTCTTTGCTTCGACTGCAACCGTAACGACTGGTTCAGAGTAATGCTGAAGGGATTCAAACGGTGTCAGATCCATAAGGTTAGAAACGGTGGAACCTACGATTGCATCCTTCAGACCGGTCACTGCTGCAATGTTTCCAGCATAAAGTTCAGGAACTTCGACACGGGTGGGCCCCATGAAGATACCAACCTGCTGCAGGCGATTTACCTTCTTTGCAGATCCCATGACATACATCTCATCACCACGGCTGAGTTTTCCTGAGAAGAGACGGCCGGTGGCAATCTCTCCAGCATGTGGATCAAAAGAGATATCGGTGACCATAAGACAGCTTGGTGCATTCGGATCACAGGCCATCATACCTTTTCCTTCAGGACTCTCTATGTCACCATGCCAGATAACACCGACACGGCGTGGTTGTGCCTCTTTTGGATTTGGAAGGAATGATACAACCATGTCAAGGACGACATCACAAAGGGGACTCCTTTTTGCAAGTGCTTTCATGTCACCGTCCTTACAGTGCTGGTAGACTTCCTTAAATGAGATTCCGGACTTTTTCATGTATGGAACAGAAATTGCCCAGTTGTACAGGGCTGATCCAAATGCAACCGTTCCTCCGGCAGCATCAAGTTTCCAGCCTTTATTGTACATCTCCTCATTCATACCCTTGATCAGCTTGTTGACCTTGTCAATGACCTTTCCAAGCCTTATCTGCATCTCCATCTCGTCAACCTGCAGCTCATTGATAAGCCGATCGACCTTGTTGATGAACAATACTGGCTTTACACGCTCTTTTAATGCCTGACGCAGAACGGTCTCTGTCTGGGGCATGGTCCCTTCGACAGCATCAACAAGAACAACAGCTCCGTCCACTGCACGCATGGCCCGTGTAACGTCACCACCAAAATCAACGTGACCTGGAGTATCAATCATGTTGATGAGGTATTCTTTTCCGTTGTACTCGTGGACCATTGAGACGTTGGATGCATCTATTGTGATACCACGTGCCTGTTCTTCTTCATCTGAATCCATCCAGCAGGCTTTTCCTGCCAAATCTTCACTGATGATACCTGCACCAGACAGGAGGTTGTCAGAAAGGGTTGTTTTCCCATGATCAATGTGGGCAACAATACCTATGTTCCTGATGTTCTCCGGCTGGTTCATGAGCTGCGTGACGCGCTCTACCGTTTTCTTCCCTCGGCTCATATTTCACCTGCAATTTTAAAAACAGAAATGGGATTGATATTTACCGTGCAGATTTTGCAACACGTTCCCGTTCTTCGCGTTTAGCGACAGAGTAACACTTTACATCCCCGTTTGCAGCTGCGATAAGTTCCTCGGCGAGGGCATTTGCAACTGGTTTTTTCTTTTTGTGAGATGCTGAGTAGACACCGGCTGCGATTAATCCGACAGCTGCATTAACCCGGCGCATTGGTGCGGTATCAACAGATTTTGGTACATTGATACCACCATATTTCAGACGGACGGTCTCTTCTCTGGGTCCTGCATTTGCAACTGCATCACAGAGAACCTCGATTGGGTTTTTCTTGGTCTTCTGATGAACAATCTCAAAAGCATCCCTGACGATGCGGATGGCAAGCTGCTTTTTCCCGGTGTTTATTTCAGTTCGCATTAGCTGGTTTATCAGCCGCTCGACGATGAGCATATTTGCTTTATGAAATTCCTGGCGGGTAAGTCGTCCGCAGGAATGAGGTACAATCATCGAGTTCAGGTTTACGTACCGCGCGATACCCGGGTCACGGATGGTGACCTCACTCGTGTCCCAGCGGTTAAACAGGAGACGTGCCGGGGCAGATATTTCTTCACTCATCACGATCACCTGCGTGGTTTCTCCTTCCTGCCTATCACCAGTTCATGGAGACAGACATTATTCACCTTCGTTACAACAAACCGGACTCCTGGAATATCTCCCATGGAACGCCCGAGACGTCCGCCGATTCCTTCAATTTCGACTTCATCATGTTCATCGATGAAGTTGATCGCACCATCACCTACTGCAAATGCAGAGACCTGGCGCCCGTTCTTAATCAACTGAACACGAACACATTTACGGATCGCGGAGTTTGGCTGTTTTGCTTCAACACCGATCTTTTCAAGGACAATACCTCTTCCCTGAGGCGCGCCCTCAAGTGGATCGGATTTCAGTTTAAGACCGCCTGCTTTTCTTGCAAAATGCGGGTCACTCCAGCGAAATCTCGCAGAGTCACGTTTTAATTTACGTGCTGCAAATTTACCCTGTCCCATTACATCACTCTGATAATCTTCGATAGTTTCGCCATAAGCTGACGAATTAGAGTTCAAATGCGCGACGATTCCAATATAAAATGTCGGCTTTGAAACCTGTCTGTATACGTTGACACTTATGCAATATAATAGTTGTATTCACACCCAACCTGATCTCATGCAGATAAGACTCTATAAAGAGGTCTCATTTGACGCAAGTCACCGGCTGTTACATTACCAAGGTAAGTGTCACAATCTTCACGGCCACCGTTGGAAAGTGGAAGTGTGGTTATCTGGTTACACCGATGAAGAGACAAATATTCTGGTTGACTACAATGAAATCCGTGAGATTGTGGACTTTTATGATCATGAGATCATCCTGAATGAGAAAGATCCCATGGTCCCGCGTATCCGGGAGTTTCATGAGGTAATCACCACACCTGGTGATCCAACAAGTGAACTTCTGGCCCACCTTATAAGGGACGCTGTCGAAGAGCGGTACAAAGATACAGGGAGAAACATTGTAGTTGATACAATCCGGGTCTGGGAATCTCCCACAGGTTTTGCAGAGCTCAGAAATGAAGATCGCTGAAATTTTTACTTCTTTACAGGGGGAGGGGCTGACCTCAGGTTACCCGACTACCTTTGTCCGGCTGGCCGGGTGCAATCTGTCATGTACTTATTGTGATACGCCGGCAGACAGGCTGGCAGGAGAAGATATAGATATTGATGAGATTACTGACAAAGTGCTTGCAAAACAACCCGGATATGTCTGTATTACCGGCGGTGAACCACTCC
>JAQVIE010000047.1 GCA_028695895.1 Methanospirillum sp.
GATTGAAATAATACTAATTTCTCTCATAGACAGCCCCACAAGCTCACCTCACCATCCATTATGCATGCCCCCTGATTTGAATAAACACCAGAATGAATTATGATAGCATATTTTATTCATAAGTAAATTATAGTTTCGATAATATTTTACTGGCGAGATAATTTAGCATCATATATTTTTAATAAAGCTAAATAATTAAAGTTAAAGAGGATAATCAGAAAGGGAAGATGATTTACGTTGTTGATAATATCCGATACTCCGGTTTTTTATCGGTAGATGAAACCTGAGTTGGTAAAATAAAAAACCCGGTCCTTAAGTATTATAAGGAACATTTATTAATATTAAATCGTTGACAACTTTGAAAAATAATCAAATCATTTATACAATATTACAGATAACCTTCTTGTACTGATAATTTATCACCGGGTGATTATTATTCTTGATGCAACAATAAATAACTGGATTAATTGCTGGAATTTTGCTATTGACGATGATTTTTTTACTTCAGATATACAACAGGCAGAAAATTGGAATAAACGTGCAGAAGATTTTGGTAAAGATGTAGAGGAAGACAGACAAAGGAAAAAAAATATAGATTTTTTTAATCTCCTGGAGAAGATAGGTTTCAATCCTTTCGGAGCACGAATTCTGGATATAGGTTGTGGACCTGGAACATTATCCATTCCCCTTGCAAAGGCCGGGGCACAAGTCACTTCACTTGACATTTCATCAGGTATGCTTGACAGACTTAAAGAAATTGCAGAGCGTGATAATCTTCCGATAACTACGGTTGAATGTTCCTGGTGGACTGCTGATATTGATGAACTGGGGTTTCGAAATGCATTTGACCTGGTTATTGCATCATTCACGCCGGGTATCAGGGATGTTGAGACTTTTAACCGGATGACTGCCTGTTCCAGAGGATTCTGTTATTACAGCAACTTTATAAGGAAAGATCCTGCAAAAATTCCCTGCAAAATCTATACACAGATTCTTGGTAATCTCCCCAGGGATAATATTTTTGCTGCTGGTTTCATGTATCCGTTCATGTACCTGTATACTCTTGGATTCCGTCCGGTTGTTAATATCACTCATAAATCTGAAGACCGTGATCAAAGTTGGGATGAAGCTGCTGAAAAGGCAATTAATTTTTTACTTCTCCGGCAAAATCTGACTGATGATGAAAAAGAAAAGATCAGGGATTATTACAGATACTCTTCTATTGATGGAAGGTATCTTACACATTCAGAATTATTCAAGGGAATGATGATCTGGGATATAAGAGATAAAAATATCCGGACCTGAACTGGTATAAAGGAGCGGAGACATTCATATGTCATCGGTAAAGGAATGACAATGACAATAGTAAGATCTCCGACATGCCTATCGTAAGCCCTTATCTAAGTTCCTGCCCGTAGAAATTCGGCAGATATATAGAGCCCATGCAAAGTACTCATGTTTCTCCATAGGAGCACAAATTACTGTTTTTATCCATAATTACCCAGATTCTTGAAAAATTCAAACACAGTTTCAAATACTGAATAATTATCTCATAAATAATACAAGGATAACTCTAATATGTCAAGTTCTAAAAGCACGCATTTAAATTTATATTGATTGATATTTATATAAATAAGATCAATATATTGACTGTGCTAAATCACGCTCATAGAATGAGACTGGAACGCTCAGTAAGGTTATAGAGACACATATTGCCTTAATTACATCGTTATTTGAATTCACATCCCTCCAAAACTGTTTTTCTACAAAAACACACAACAGATGGGCAACTGCCTTTGAGTATGTAAAAGGACTTTTAGTCAACCCCTCAAGATGTCATTTATCAGCAATTTCGGACAATTGCAGCACAGTAAACAATCAATCTTTCAGTCATTTTCTTTCTTAGTCTCCTTGGGATCACCGACTACTCACAGATTGGATCATCAACAATGTATGGCGGCAAATAGGAAAGAATGGTGTTTTAGTCATTGATGAGTGTGGGAATCCAAAGGCTGAAAATTGTTCAGTTGGCGTTAGCCACCAATATTGTGGAAATATTGGTAAAGTTGAGAACTGTCATAATTTCGGAAAGACGAAAATAATCAAAGAAATTTCGGTTCATTCTAATATGTCCCTTATGATCAAACAATAAGCATCACTATTTAGTAAATTTTTAAAAAAACTGGAAAAGTAACGATAAATTTTCAGAATAATTTCTAAATAGATACGATTACGAAGGTGAAATTATAAGTACATTATCAAGATTTCAAAAGTACATGGTGGGCAGAAAGTACTTACTTCCTGCATCACTCCTGATATCAGCCATAAGTTCTCTGCTAGGAATATTACCTCTGATATTCATATGGTTTATTATCAGAGAATTTCTCAATCCGATCTCTGAAACATCGCAGACCCTCATTAATACCTATGCATGGTGGGCTGCATTTACAGCAGTAGCAGGCATTGCCATTTATTTCCTGGCTTTGTGTGTCTCCCATCTGGCCGCATTTCGTGTCGAAGTCGAGATGCGAAAACAGTCAATGGAAAAGATAGTCTCCTTTCCCCTTGGGTTCTTCGATAATAACACCTGTGGACGTATCCGGAAGATTATCGATGATAACACCTCTACAACACACATGTTTCTGGCTCACCAGCTCCCTGATCTGGCAGGCAGCATCGTTGTACCTGTCGTGTCACTGGCTCTTATCTTTGTCTTTGACTGGCGACTAGGTTTAGCCTGCCTGGTACCCCTCGTCATTGCTTTTGGATTAATGAGCTTTGCAATGGGAGTCAGGGGACGATATTTCCTAAAAATGTACATGGACTCGCTTGAGGAGATGCACACTGAAGCGGTCGAGTATGTTCGTGGAATACCTGTTGTCAAAGTGTTTCAGCAGACCGTTTACTCTTTTAAGAATTTTCAAAAGAGTATCATGAACTATAAAGAGATGGTTTCCAAACATGCGATGTCGTGGGAAAACCCAATGACCGCATATATAGCGGGCATCCACAGCTTTGCCTTCATACTCATTCCGGTTGCCATCCTCTTGATCGGTAATTCCGCGAACTATGCTGACATTATTGTAAACCTTCTCTTTTACATCCTCATTACGCCGGTTTTTGCCCATAACATCATGAGAAGCATGTATGTCAGGCAGGCTATGCACGAGGCTGAAGAAGCTATCAACCGAATCGATGATCTTACCAATGTACAGCCCCTGCCGGTATCTTCGAATCCAAAACCCATCAAGGGAAATGAGATTCGGTTTGAAAATGTATCTTTCAGGTATCCGGGCAATACGGAGAAAGCCATTGATAATATCACCTTCACTGTTCCCGAAGGAAAGACATATGCACTGGTTGGTCCGTCAGGTAGTGGTAAGACCACCATCGCACGTCTTGTTCCACGTTTCTGGGATGTTGATGAAGGAAGCGTATTTATCGGGGGAAATGATGTAAGGGAGATAGACCCGAAAGAACTCATGCAAAACGTATCATTCGTGTTCCAGAATACCCATCTGTTCAAGGTCAGCCTTACTGAGAATATCCGGTACGGCAATCCTGATGCAACCCCTGAAGAAGTTGAATCAGCACTGGAAAAAGCACAATGCAGAGAGATAATCGACAGATTATCGCAGGGACTAGATACTAAGATCGGAACTGAGGGAACATACCTTTCCGGAGGAGAACAACAGAGAATAGTCTTGGCCCGTGCCATGCTCAAGGACGCTCCCATCGTGGTACTGGACGAGGCAACTGCTTTCACCGATCCAGAGAATGAGCACCTGATTCTGGACGCTCTCGGAAAACTTACGAAAGGAAAGACTGTGCTGATGATTGCCCACAGACTAACGAGTGTAATGGACGTTGATACCATACTGGTTATCGAAAATGGAAAGATTGCCGAACAGGGTAATCATCAAGAGTTGCTTGATATGAATGGCATTTACACAAAGATGTGGAATAAATACCAGAGATCGGTCCAGTGGACTATAGGAAGGGAGGCTGCCTATGTATGAATATCTGATGGGGAGGCTGGCCCTATCAAGAAAAGGCGCAAAGGACTTTGTTAAGGGTACTTTGTCAACGCTCCTTCTCAATTTTGGATTAATGCTACCTGCAATATTCGTCTTTATGTTCCTTGATGAATATCTCGGACCACTGACAAGACAGGCCGGAGTTCCTCATAACGATATCTGGTATTACATTGTAATAGCGGTCCTGTTTGTTTTTGTAATCTGGGTATTTGCGAAAATCCAGTACCGGAGCACGTACATATCAATCTACGAAGAAAGCGCTAACCGTCGTCTGGCATTGGCAGAAAAACTTCGTAAACTCCCGTTGTCCTTCTATGGAAAGAAGAATCTTTCAGATCTGACATCCACAATTATGCAGGACAATACCTTCCTTGAGCACACATTCTCCCATGCAGTGCCCCAGCTTTTTGCATCCGTCATTTTCCTGACGATCATCGGAATCATGTTGCTCGTCTATAACTGGATGCTGACACTTGCTCTGTTCTGGCCTGTGCCACTTGCTTTAGTGGTTCTTCTTCTTTCTAAAAAGAAACAACACAGGGACCACAAGGTAATTTATGATAAGAACAGAAACGTCAGCGAGCATATCCAGGAAGGACTTGACACAATACAGGAGATAAAAGCGTACAGCAACGAAGAAAAATATCTCCACGAACTGAACAAAAAGCTTGATGATTACGAGAAAAATCTCATCAGTGGAGAACTGGCACTTGGTATTCTGGTCAACAGCGCCAAAGGAATACTAAAACTCGGACTTGCGAGTGTTATCCTGGTCGGTGCCAATCTGCTGGTAGCTGGTGAAGTGAATCTCTTCACATACCTCGTGTTCCTGATCCTCGCAGCACATATCTTCGAACCAATAAACGAGGTATTCAATAATCTGGCTGCTTTGTTCATGCTTGATATACGGATTAACCGCATGAAAGAGATGGAAGCTTTACCCATTCATACCGGCATGACGGAATTTACTCCGGAAAATTTTGATATCGTGTTCGAAGATATCGGTTTCTCATACGAGACAGGGAAACAGGTTCTTCAAAATGTCTCTTTCACTGCAAAGCAAGGTGAAATAACCGCACTGGTCGGACCATCCGGAGGGGGAAAGAGCACATCTGCGAAACTGGCCGCCCGGTTCTGGGATGTTAATTCCGGCAGGATATTGCTTGGCAATCAGGATATCAAGAAGATAGACCCAGAAACACTACTGAAGTATTACTCGGTGGTATTCCAGGATGTGGTGCTTTTCAACACTTCGGTTATGGAAAACATCCGTATCGGAAGACATGGAGCCAGTGATAAGGAAGTCCTGAGAGTTGCCAACCTGGCACAATGCGACGATTTCGTGAGCAAATTGCCTGAGGGTTATCAGACTATTATTGGTGAAAACGGTGAGAAACTCTCCGGCGGGGAACGGCAGCGTATTTCCATTGCCCGGGCATTACTCAAAGACGCCCCAATCGTCCTTCTTGACGAGGCAACCGCCTCTTTGGATGTGGAAAATGAAACCCGGATTCAGGCAGGTATATCGGAACTGGTCAGGAATAAAACCGTACTTGTAATAGCCCACCGGATGAGAACCGTTGCCAATGCTGACAAGATTGTTGTGCTCGAAAATGGTATGGTAAAAGAGAGCGGAAACCCTGATGAGCTAAAAAATACTAATGGAACCTTTGCACACATGGTCAGAAGACAGATGAAAATGACATCCGGCGATATGGTTGGATAACCCAATCCGAAAAGGAGCCACCGTCAGATATGACATGAAATCATTTCATCGTCAATCAAAAACATGTGAGAGTAATTCATACACCCACTTTCTTTTTTCATGGGAAGTGAAATTTCAGCATATTACTCAAAGTAAAAACTTAAATGCTGAAGATATGTTGCTACGAACCCAGAACTTTTGCTCCAGACAATTCTAAATTTGCCGGATTCATTAATTCTCATTTCTTCCTCTGGCAAGAATTGTACATGTGAAAAAAACGAACAAAAATTTTTCCATACAACATCCACAGCGGAACGAGGAGAAATAACTATGGGACAAAAAATCAAGATTAAAGCTTCCGGAAGAGAAATAACTCTTTAAAAAAACCTGGAGAGGATCGCTTTTAGCAGTTACATGATTTCAGAAGTAATAAAACTGATTGGAGCATGTGATGTTGTTGTCGGAAGAGATGGATACATTTCAGATCCAAAATTATTTTGGGAAACTGACAAAATGTCAGATCATTTAAGACAAAAATTATTGAGATTATTTAAGATGAATATTACTCAAATAACTTCACAATCAGGTAACTGAATAAGGATTCAAAAATTTTTTCAGATATTGAAATCCCTCAATACCAATATAGTGAAAAGGATCATTCCAGAATATCCGGCTTGATATGGCAATGTGTGGAAAAGGAATTAATTTAATATCAGATATCAGGGGTTGAATCAGAGGATCTCCAATAACAACATCAAATGATCCAGAGGAAATGATATTCGCCAGGTCATTTTCTGAATTCAAATGTATATCTCCAGGATTTGAGATAGCTAAATCCATTTCAAAGAATGAACAAACAATAACATCGCTGAATCCAAAATCAGAAATTAGACATTCGCGTAATGAATTTCCCATTACCTGTTCTGCTACAATACAGGCCGTGCCATTATTTCGGGATTTATTTAAATCAGAATAATTTAACAGTATTTGAGATTTAGAATCCTGAATACATTCTGCAATTGTAACTGAAAATTTTTTAGCCGCTGATTCACCAATTGGAAGACCAGTAACATAAGGAATTCTAAATTTTTCTTCCATATACCTCGCAGCGGCAAGACCGGAACGTGAAACAACAAGATTCAATTCTGCCTTTCCAGATTGCATGATTGCATCAATTTTACTGTTACCACCCCAAGATGAAATAACCGTATAACCTGCATTATTGATAAAAGAACAAAGACCACTCTCCGGATCATCGTTACCTAAGTCAAGTGGGATTGCTCCGATAATATTTACCGATTTTTTTATTTTCTCTCCAGGTTCCAGGATAAAATTCTTTGCAATGGCAAGAAAAGCTGCTGATGCTCCGACATCATAATAATCAATTCCGTTTGCATCAAAAGTAATAACCGGCACTTGTGTTGAATTTCTGATAATATGAGCAAGAGCATTAAAATCAGTTCCAATAACCATGGGAACAGGGCTTCCGATAAGAGCAACAAACCTGTTATCACTCTTTTTAACAATCTTGTTTATTTTTTCAATGAAAAATCCATCATCACCTATTACTGCATCAATCTCCCGAAGTCCTGAGCTGAAAACATGTGATGAAGATCCAAACCACCTCGGCTCATCATAAGAGGTAAAATTCCCGGTACATCCTCCGGCATCGTGAATAACAAGAACTCCATCCAATGCAAACAGAGCTGAACAAAATCCGGAATAATCGGGAGAAAATGGAGGTAAAAATATCGATATATTATCCATTCAAATCACCAAGCCGGAAGCATAAACCATAGATTTTAAATCCTGTTGAATATCAGTCACATTATCCATTTCCCGAAGAAGTGATATCAGACCAGTATAACCAAAAGGTTGCTTTTCAAGAC
>JAQVIE010000048.1 GCA_028695895.1 Methanospirillum sp.
TTGAGACCATGGAGAAGATATCCGGAGTAGCCGTTCCGGACCGGGCCGCCTACCTCAGGGTACTTGCAAATGAACTTGACCGGATACAAAGCCACCTGATTGCAAATTTCTCGTACTGTTATACCATCGAACATGAGACGATCGGAATGTACCTTCTTAATATTCGTGAAACTGTCATGGACATGCTCGAATTCCTGACAGGTGCAAGGGTCACCTGTGCCTATATCATTCCGGGAGGAGTCAGGTTTGATCCTGACAGTGAAGACCTTACCCGAATCATGCATGCCCTGGATGACGTGGAGCATGAAACCCGCCGGTACATGAGCATGTTTGAATCCGGCCCGCTTATCGGTCTTCGAAGTAAGGGTATCGGAATTATGACACGGGAAGAGGCTGAACTCATCCATGCAGTCGGACCTACCGCAAGGGCCTGTGGTATTGCTGTTGACTGCAGGTCTGAGCATCCGACTTACCTAAGACTAAATTTTATTCCTCTTGTAAGAACAGAAGGGGACAACTATGCCAGGGTGATGCTCAGGTTCCAGGAAATATTACAGAGCATTGAAATGATAAGAACTATCATCCGTACACTACCTGAAGGACTGATAAGGGGAGGCGGGACAATTGGAAGAGGCCGGACTACACATAAAGGAGAAGCACCAAGGGGAGAACTGACCTATCGTATAAAATCAGACACACATGGGAGAGTTCAGGAGATATCCATCCAGACCCCGTCGATTATGAACATAGAAGCATGTGCCAGATACATGATTCCGGGAGTAACATCGGTTGCAGATGTCACGGCTGCATATATCAGTTCTGATCCATGCGTTGCCTGTACTGAGAGGTAATTCATGAGATCCATCCTTTCATATATTCAACATATGGCAAGGCCGGAATGGTTAAAAAAATTTTTCTTTGCAAAAACTGCCCCTCTGGTTACTCCGCCCCATTTCAGGGATTTTCCTCACCTTACCGATAAGGAGTGCACTCACTGTTTTCAATGCATGATGATCTGCCCTGCCCCTGGGGCAATCGAAGTCATCAGGACGGAAAAACCGGGAGAATGGAAACCTGTAATCTACCCTGGCCATTGTATCAGGTGTGGACTTTGTGTTGAGATCTGCCCTGAACTTGTGCTTGATGCAGGCCGTGTCCATACAAAAAATGCACAGGACGGTACATATATGCAGTTCCAGTTCCATATCACAGTAAACCCGGTAACCTGCATGGGTTGTGGAAGCTGCACCGTGGCCTGTCCGGTAAATAAAGAGATTGATCCCCAGCTTGCAGCAAAAGGGACAAGCACTTCAGATGAAGTCATAATGAGGGTATATAAGGGTATCAATACGGTATTTCACGAAGACAAATGTACCGGGTGCAAGACTTGTGAAGAGCAGTGCCCGACCCGTTCAATACTTGTGGCAAGAGTCCTTGAACCCCTGCAGACCGTGGAGGAGTAATGAAAATCCTGGTAAATACCGGACGCACGGTGGTCCAGGGATCCCACGTGGGAAGAAAAAATTCACCTGAATACTTCAGGGAAACTTCAAACCTCCGGTTAAACCCGGTTGACATGATGGAAATCGGAGTGGATGACGGGGAACGGATTAAAGCAACAACTGATGGCATTTCTGTTGTGCTCATGGTCACCTCTGATGAGATGATAAAGCGGGGAACCGGTTTTCTCCCGCTTGGACCTTATGCCAATACCCTGGTTGGCGGAACCACCCATAGCACCGGAATGCCCGATTTTAAAGGAGCAGAAGTAAATATTGAAGCAACAGGAGAGAAAATTTCAACGGTTGGAGAATTGATGAGGCATCTTGGGGGTCTCCCATATGGAAGATAAAATCAGGCATGTTATCTGTCCTTACTGCGGATGTCTCTGCGACGATATCCTGATTGAGATGACCGGCGGTGAGATATCTGGAGTCGAAAATGCCTGCACATTAGGTGCCCGTAAATTCCTGGATGATGCAGGAAACAGGCTTAAAGGACCGATCATGCGCAAAGGAGATGAATGGGTTGATATCTCCTATGAAGAAGCTATAGATTATGCTGTAAAGGTCCTTTCAGAAGCAGATCGTCCGCTTCTTTATGGCTGGTCTGGATGCATGACTGAAACGCAGGCTATCGGAGCACATCTCGCCGAACTTATTGGTGGCATCGTGGATAGCACAACATCGGTCTGTCACGGCCCTTCAATTCTTGCAATCCAGGAAGTCGGCCACCCGGGATGCACACTTGGACAGGTGAAAAACAGGGCCGATACAATAATTTACTGGGGTTCAAACACAATAGAGGCCCATCCCCGTCACCTAAGCCGGTATACAAATTATGCAGATGCGTACTTTTTCCATAATGCATTCCGGGAACGAAAAGTCATCGTTGTTGATGTCAGAAAGACAGTGACTGCAGAGATTGCAACAGAATTTGTTCAGATAGATCAGGGAGGAGATTACCATGTCCTGTCTGCACTTCGTGCCATCATCAGGGAACGTGGCGGTGTTATTCCTGACATGGTTGCCGGTGTTCCAAAGGCCCAGCTTATAAGGGTTGCTGAGATCTGCAGACAGGCAAAATTTGGTGCCCTGTTCTTTGGTGTCGGGATCACGATGACAGGTGGAAAATATAAAAATATCAGAAATGCCATCGAATTCATTTCTGAATTAAACCGGTATACCAAGTGGACAATATCCCCTATGCGTGGACATTCAAATGTATATGGATCGAATGAGGTCTTCACCTGGATAAGCGGTTATCCCTTTGCTGTTGATTATTCCAGAGGAATAGCATTTTACAATCCTGGTGAGACAACAGCAGTTGATATCCTTGCAAGGAAGGAGGCAGATGCTGCACTCATCATGTCAAGCGATCCCGGTGCTCATTTCCCCCGTGTCTGTTCTGAACACCTTGCACGAATTCCAACCATCCTCTTTGACCCCTACCCAAGTGCAACAACCCATCTCTGCACCCTGCAGATCCCTACTGCCGTGAATGGTATTGATGCAGCAGGAACTGCTTACCGGATGGATGGTATCCCAATCATGACACGCAGGTTTATGGAGACCGTGTATCCGACAGACACAAAGCTCATGCAGGAGATATATGACAGAATCAGGAAGGTGAAGGAAGATGCATGAGATTCTGATTAAGAATGCTTTTGTCATTGATCCCATCCAGGGTATCCATGGCGATATCATGGACATTTCTGTCCGGGATGGGAGGATAGTGGATAAGGTATCAGGAACCTGCGAAGTCATCGATGCAGGTGGAAACCTCACCCTGCCAGGGGGAATAGATTCTCATACTCATGTATGCGGGACGAAAGTAAACTTTGGCCGGTATATGAGTCCGGAAGACATGAGGGCCGGAAGAACCCCACGAAGGGGAGCCATGTACCACACCTCCGGTTACACAGTCCCGACCACCTATGGTAACAGCTACCGGTACAGTAAAATGGGGTACACAACCCTTCTTGAGGGAGCAATGGCACCCATGGAGGCACGCCACACTCACGAAGAGTTTGCTGCAACTCCAATGCAGGATATGCTTGCAAATACCTTGTTTGATGGAAATTGGAACTTGTTTGAAGCAGTCGGCGACAAGGATATCAGGCAGGCTGCTGCTGTCATCGGGTGGACTCTTTCAGCTGTCAGGGGTTTTGGGGTAAAACTTACAAATCCAGGTGGGACTGAAGCATGGGGATTTGGTGATGATCTTTCGAGTATTGATGAAACAGTCCCAAACTGGGATATTACTCCCCGTGATATAATCGATACCTCAATAAAAGCCTGTGAGTTCCTGCATCTTCCCCATTCGGTCCATCTTCATTGTAACAACCTTGGCATGCCCGGAAACTATAGGACAACCCTTCAAACCCTTGATATTCCATCTGATCTCAATCCGGATCGGCAGACACTTTATCTCACCCATGTTCAGTTTCATTCCTATGGGGGTAGTACCTGGGGAGACATAAGTTCTGAAGCAGAAAAAGTTGCATCATCAGTAAATACCAAACCGCAGGTAGTCATTGACATGGGCCAGGTTATGTTTGGCCGGACGATGACCATGACTGCAGACGGACCAATGGAGTTCAGGCTCTATACACTTCATCATAATAAATGGAGTAACCATGATGTTGAACTTGAGACTGGTTCAGGGGTTATTCCGGTATATTACAGCAGAAAGAGTCCGGTCAACAGTATCATGTGGGCAATCGGCCTTGAGCTGGCTCTTCTTGTCAAAAACCCCTGGCAGTGCATGCTCACAACTGATAATCCGAATGGTGCTCCGTTTGTTAAGTACCCTGAGATCATCGGTCTTTTAATGTCAAATCTGTACCGCGAGAAAGAACTTGATCAGGTTCACAAACTTACAACTGACAGAACATCCCTGGGAACTATCGACCGTGAACTGAGTTTTGAAGATATTGCGGTTATGACAAGGGCAGGTCAGGCTAAGGCTCTTGGTATCATTGATCAGGGGAAAGGTCATCTCAAAGAGGGAGCTCTTGCTGACATTGCCATTTATCCGGTTAAACCTGATCAGACTGACCCCTCCCTACAGTATGAAGAGGTTATCGGAGCTTTTCAGCAGACCTTGTACACCTTAAAAGACGGTTTCGTCGTCAACAGGGACGGTGAAGTAATCAGGGGTATACCAAACCGGACTTTCTGGGTAAATGCAAATCTTCCTGATGATATGGATGTTATGAAAAGTCCAAGATTTGTTGAGAAGTTTTCACGATATTATTCTGTGGATCTTGAAAATTACATGGTACAGGATGATTATGTAGAACGGGGCATTGAAATGAATACTCATGTTGCATAGTCTTTATCATTAAGAAAAAATGAAATGAACATAAAATTAATGTGGAAAAAACATACCAACAGTTTTCCCTCTCACTCATCATTTTCACCATATGAAGAGCTTTTTAGTCACTGTAGTACCGGATGAATAATTATGATGCAGGTAACTCTTACAATGAAACCCCGGGCAAAGCCATTTCTTCCCATTGAGGCAGAAATGATCGTTCCAATGAACTTTATCGGCAGCCGTGAACTTTTTGTCTGGGAAGGAAATAAAAAACGCCGTCTTGAGGATGTCTTCACCGTCAGAAAGGAGGGAAATGTCAATTCACCAGAAAACATCGTTGTTATCCTCAGAGGGGATACAGGCAGGGTGAAACGGGTTGGTGAGTACATGTCATCAGGAATTATCACCATTGAGGGCGATATCGGGATGCATTGCGGGAATTTCATGAGAGGAGGAAATATTGTGATTCATGGCAATGCTGATGGATGGCTTGGCCGGGAGATGAGAGCTGGTTCAATCCTTTGTCATGGCAATGCAGGGGATTACTGTGGTTCCGGGTATCGCGGGGAAAAACGGGGAATGCGTGGTGGCAAAATTGAGATCATGGGTGATGCCGGTGATTATCTTGGTGAGTACCTGACTGGTGGGGAGATCCATGTGCATGGGAATGCAGGAATGTTTGCCGGAGCAGAGATGCGTGGAGGGACATTGAAAATTGATGGTGATGTCCGTATTCCTGCAGCAAATATGTCAAAAGGGACCTGTATTATTGGAGGTGTGGCTCACGAGATGTTACCGACATTTGAGAAGACAGGGGAAAAAAACGGTATGGTGGTGTTTCATGGGGATGTTGCTAACAAGGGAAAAGGGGAGCTTATGATAAGACAGGTGCAAGAAAATTCTGCTCTTCAATGATCTGCCTCTAAAAGCCACATATTATTTTATTCTCCTCATAATATCTTAATATAAAATACATCATTGCATGGAGACAGAGTTTTGAAGATATCAGTCATTGGTGGGGGGTATGTAGGTCTTGTCACCGCATCGTGCTTCGCATATCTTGGGCATATTGTTCAGATTATTGAGATAGACTCCAAAAAAGCAGATCTCATTAATCAGGGAATCCCTCCGATATACGAAGAGAAACTGGAGGAGATACTAAAACAGACTGCAGGAAAAAATTTGTCTGCACAATCCCATTATGAAGGATTAGGGGACGCTGACATCATCTTTATCTGTGTTGGAACACCCCCACAGGATGACGGGTCAGCAGATCTTAAATATATAATAAGTGCTTCGAAATCAATTGGAGCTGCACTTAAGGGTTCAAAAAAGTATCATGTCATCACCGTGAAGAGCACTGTCCCTCCAGGAACCACTGAATCGATCGTTATGCCAATAGTCCTGGAATTGCTTGGAAATGGAAGTAACTGTGTTGGATTTTGCATGAACCCTGAATTTTTACGGGAAGGAAGGGCGATTGACGATTTTTTGCATCCAGACAGGGTTGTCATCGGTGGTTCATCAGAAGAGGCTGTCAGGGTTGTACAGGAAGCATATGAAAAGCTGGATGCACCGGTGATTACCACTTCCCTGAAGGCAGCAGAGATGATAAAATATACATCAAATGCATTTCTGGCTACAAAAATCTCGTTTTCAAATGAGATCGGAAATATCTGTAAAAAAATTGGGATTAATGTTTACGAGGTTATGAAAGGGGTCGGACTTGACCACCGAATCAATCCATACTTTTTAAATGCCGGGCTGGGGTTTGGAGGAAGCTGTTTCCCCAAGGATGTCATGGCCCTCATCAGGCTTGCAGAAAAGAATGGTGAAGATCCGGTTCTGCTAAGGTCTGTGATCGATATTAATGAACGACAACCCGGAAGGATCGTCCAGATTTTAAATGAACGTATTGGTGATATCAGAGGAAAAAATATCACAGTTCTTGGACTTGCTTTTAAAGACAACACCGATGATGTAAGGGATTCAAGATCCATTCCGGTGATCAGTGAGTTGCTGGAACATGGAGCAGTTATCTCTGCATATGATCCTATGGCTTTCGAATCCATGAAAAAGATCTTTCCAGGTATTAACTACCACACAAATGCAGGGGACGCACTAATCGGGGCAGATGCCTGTCTTGTTCTGACTGAATGGCCTGAATTTTCAAAGCTCAATGATGAATTTAACCTGATGAAGAGCAGGGTCATTATAGAAGGACGAAAGATATTGTCCTGCTCCGGCATTGAGGGAGTCTGCTGGTAATATGGCTGATATGGTCAGAAAAGTAGTCATACCTGCGGCAGGACTTGGAACCAGGTTTTTACCAATTACAAAGGCTCAGCCAAAGGAGATGCTGCCTGTCGTTGACAAGCCGGTAATCCAGTATGTGGTAGAAGAGGCGGTTAAATCCGGAATTGATGATATCATAATTATTACTGGCAGGAATAAACGCGCAATTGAGGATCATTTCGACCGGTGCATCGAACTGGAAGATAAATTTTCGTCAAGCCAGGATTTGACTTCACATGCCTATGTCGATATAACTGACATCCCGAATATTCATTATATAAGGCAGCGAGAACCAAAGGGGCTTGGAGATGCCATACTGCTCACAGAAAAACATTGTAATGACGAACCATTTGTCGTCCTCCTTGGAGATACAATAACTATTGCACCAGAAGGTGAACCAACCTGCACATCACAGATGATCCAGGCATATAATAAGTATAAAAAATCCATCATCGCCATTGAACCTGTTCCAGAATATAAAATTCCCGACTATG
>JAQVIE010000049.1 GCA_028695895.1 Methanospirillum sp.
CAAAAACCCAAAAAGTGGTGCCCAGGTAAAGAGTTTGGCATCTTTTACTGCAAGAACATTATTTATTACATGGGGAGCACAAGCAAGACCTACAATCAAAAGGACTCCGAAAGAGACAAGGTACGAAGGAGTAAAGAGCATCCCTTCAGTCAGCCAGGGCCTGACAAGATCTGGATTTACAGAAGCCATATACTCATTTACATGGGTAAAACCTCCGGCATAAAAGATTATTAGAGGTGCCATAATGAGGACACCACCGATTAGAATCAAGGACTGAATAAGAGCCGCCCATGCAACAGCATAAAGACCACCAATGGTTGTATAAATTGTAACGACAAGAGTTGCAATAATTAATGCCAGCCAGAGAGGAATTTCAAAAAGCCAAATAAGAACAATGGCAATTGCTGTGTATTGACCTACCAGGTAGATTAGTGAGACAATTATTCCAGCCAGTGCAGATAATGTCCGTAATGCTGTCGGGCTTTCATAACGGTGAGCCAGGTAATCCTGCACTGTAATATAGCCAGTTGTACGGGTAATTGAATGTAGTTTCACCCCAAAGAATATTACACAAAATGCAATTGATAAAGGAACGAATATTTGTTCCCAGAAGGTAGGCCAGCCATATTTATAGCCAAGCCCTGATACTCCAAGGAGTGACATCCCTGAACAGACTGTCCCTATCATTAACAATACAAAGACCCAAAATCCGAGTGATCGACCGGCAACAAGGTAGTCTTCAGTATTTTTAATTTTTCTGGAGGCCCAGGCTCCAATTCCGATCATTGCTAAACAATAAAATGCAATAATTGAAATGGTTACCAAATCAGCCATTATGCTACACCTCTGAAGTATAATCCCCAAAAAAAGAGAATAATGGAGAAGAAGACAACAGCTCCCAAAACGGTAATAATAGTCTCTGCAGGTAGTCCTAACATATCCTTGCATCATTGTGCCAAGCTAACATATAACAGGCTCGAATCGTAACCAGCCGATAATAGTGTATAATAAGATTTAATACTTAAATCCCGATAATACCTTAAATTAATGGAGCAGAATAAGTAAGATGAAAATGAGAATACAAAAAGCGCAGATCATTTCTCTTTTATTATGTATTGCTCTGGTATCTATTAGTGTAGTTACGGCATCCACAGGTCTGAAAGGCCCGGTCGTAGATGCTATATCATTTTATAATCAGGCAGTTGATGCTGCCGGGAATGGTTCTTACGAAGAAGCAATGGTATTAATAGATAAATCACTTCTAATTCAACATGATTTTTACCTTGCCATGATTACAAAAGCCAGCCTTCTTTCACAAATGGGCGAATATAAAGATGCTGAAATACTGCTGAAAAAAGCCGAACAAAACCACCCGGATAATCCTTATGTGCTTGCTGCCATGGCATCATTATACATTGAGACAGGAGAATACCAAAAAGCATTAGAAGCTGCAGATGCTGCATTGGAAAAAGATCCTTTTCTTGTGGAGGCATGGGTTTTAAAAGGAACATCTTATGGGGGACTTGGTGAATTTGAAGAAGAAAAAAATGCTTCAGAAAATGCTTTATTAATAGATCCTTCCAATCCGGAAGCATTGTCTAATTATCATTATGCTTCACAATCTCTTATCATTCACCAGAAAAAAACTGGTCAAGATTATTCTGAGAAGACTCCTCTCTCAACACCTGCACTTTTAGCGGGCGTCCTCTTCGCCCTGGTGTTCCGTAGGGTACTGAATTAGTATTACTTCCTTCTCTTCACTTTTGTTCATTCTTATTAGTTTTTGTTTGGGCAATATTTTGAATAATTCTCTCTTTTGCACTGGAACAATATTCCGGCGAAATATCAAGACCCACATAATGGCGTCCTGTTCTTGATGCGACCAAACTTGTTGTTCCAACCCCATTGAATGGATCCAGGATAATATCTCCTTTAAAACTAAATAATTTCAGACAACGCTCAACCAGTTCTTCAGGAAACATAGCCGGATGATTGAATTGTTTCATCCTTTTTTCAGGTCCGATTGACCATTTTGCTACTACCCAGGATTTGAATTCTTCGTCGGATATATCAGCATTTTCTGATTTACCTGGTTTTTTAAGTGTTCCTTTGCAAAAGACTTCAATAAATTCCCAGGTATATTTCAGGTAAGGACTACTGGGACTTTTCCAGCTTCCCCATGAAGTATATTTACAATTATAATTGTTCTTCTCCCAAAGGATCTCACCTTTCCATATCATCTTCCTGCTCATGAAAAATGATGAGATTAAATGATGAAGAGGAATGTAATCAGAGAACAGAGGCTGAACATTGACAATAAATCTTCCCCCGAATTTTAGTACCCTGATACCCTGTTCAAATACCCGGTATAGTTTATCAAGATAAGCCTCCCAGTTAGCGCTGTCTCCTGTTGACGAGTATTCAAGGCCAAAATTGTATGGAGGAGAGGTAATAATCAGATCTATGCAGTTATCCGGGAGCCTGGATAAAATTTCTTCGCTATCGCCACAGATAATCTGGTCAAGATATGTTTCGGGGAGAGGATTTGATGTACGAGAAAAAGAGCTGCCTTTAGCATAAAAATATGACCCTCTCTCAGATGCTTTCTCTTTCCTGTCGATAACTTTCCTTTCATCAGCATAACCTGCATAAACACGTTTGCCATATCTTATCCCGTAACTACCGATTGCATTTATCTTTTTCAGTAGTAATACAAAGGGATTCTCCATTCCTTCTTTATAAATATCTGCTAAATCTGATCGGTTGATATATTCATTCAAGGTTTTTTCATAACCGTCAGGATCCAGTTTAATCAAACAGGCTGTAAGTGTCTGTTCACTAAAAAAAAGTGATATTTCTTTATCAGAATATTTTTTATTCAAAGCATTGAGAACTGACATTTCACCAGGCAATAAATCCCGTGAAATTTTTATATCAACTTTTACCGGTATGGGATTTTTTTTATTGGAGTTATCTGATTTCATGAATTTATACTTATATTTTAGTTTTATTACCATTAAGGGTACAGGTTATATTAACTTTCAAATTTTCTGAGATATTTATAAATCTATCCTCCCTGATTATACAACAGGTGATTCAGATTGAGCATCGAAAAAAAAACCGGATCTGATGTTCAAATTTCACAAACAATCAGCTCAATCCTGTTAAATATGCCAGGTCCTGCCTGTATCATTGATCTTACAGGTGCAATTATTCTTGCAAATCATCAATTCATGGAAATTCTTCAAATATCTACAGAAAGTGAAGAATTAAATATTAACATATTAAATGATGAAAGCCCGTTTCAATCCATAACTGATGATATTATTAAAGTCAGAGATGGCAAGCGCACATCTTCTTATAAAAATATAATGATAAAGTCTGAAGATGGCCTGAATCATTACTTAATGGTTGTTGTAATATCCTTTTTTGATGAAAAATTTGGAAAATTAATTTTTTTGTCTGGCTGTGACATTACGGATGATTATTATTACCACTCTGAGCAAGGTAGAATTAATGCATTGCATGACCTTATCAGAGAAATTTTCAGGTCTCATCATCTTGGTCAGTATCCTGAAGAACAGTTGCTGCAGATAATAAGCAGGGTCGGGAAGGCAATGAAGGTGCGGTTTTCATCATATCTTAAAATTGATGAAAATTCACTGTCATTTTCTATACAAGAGCTTTATCTCTGGTCTGACAGGGATGGTTTTATTATAGAAAATGAAATCGATGAACTGAAAAATGATACAACATTCCGTGCAATTTTCGAAGAATTAAAGATAAATAAGCCGGTAACAATTAGAATAGCAAACACAACTGGTATTATCAGAAAAATCCTGGAAGAACGCAATTCCAGTTCACTGCTCCTGATTCCTCTTATCAGGGATTTACATCTTACGGGAATACTGGCTTTTTGGGAAGAATCGAATACCAGAGAATGGATGCAGGCAGAATTAACCACTCTTCTTGTGCTTGCAGGAATTATCGAGACCTGTTTTTCAAAACATCAAATTGAAGAAATACTTGTTAAAAGTGAACAAAAATTTCAAAATCTTATTGACCAGATCGGGGATATGTATTTTATGACCGATAAATCTGGTCTTCTTATCAGAGTCAGTTCTTCAATGGCAAAAAATTTAGGATACCAGTCTGCAGACTCTCTTGAAGGAACATTTCTTGAAAACATTGTCTATCCTCCTGAGTTCTGGCCAATTTTTTTATCTGATATCATTAGTGGAGAAGGAGTGAAAGATTATGAAATTCAGCTTAATACAATTGATAATAGAATAATTTTTTCATCGATAAGTTGCCGTCTAATCTATGATGATGAAGGACAACTTATAGGAATTGAGGGAGTTATCAGGGATATATCAAGAAGAAAACAGTATGGGGACCTGTTATCCGATCTTGAATGGAAACTTGAGCAGGCACAAAAAATTGCATGTATGGGTGTCTGGTCATATGACTATAACCTGGAGAGGTTTAGAGTGTCTCCAGAAGTCTTTTCATTACTTGGTATTCCTTCAGATCAGAATTATGTAGTATTCAACGATTTTATCTCCCGTACATTTCCACAGGATAAAAACAATTTTCTTCATTTTTTCCCTCTTACCGTTTCACAGGGAAAAGATTTTGATTTTGAATTCAAAATAAAACTGGAAGATGAAAAAATCAAATATTTACGAATAAAAGGAACTCCATTAATAAAGAAAAATGTTATCATGGGATCTTTTGGAATATTGCAGGACGTCACAGAAAGAAAAAATGTAGAGAACCACCTTACGAAATATACGACAGAACTGGAACAGAAAACCATGGAGCTGGATGCATTGAGAACCCAGCTTTTGGATATGAATCGTGACCTTGATGACCGGGTCAGGCAGAGAACAGTTCAGATAGAAGATTTGTTAAAACAAAAAGATGAATTTATTCAGATCATCGGACATGATTTAAAGACACCACTGACTCCTCTTGTCGCAATTTTACCATATATCAGAAAAAAAATAACCGACCCTGAGTTAGGTGAACTTTTGGATAATTCTATTGAAGATGTCACAACTATCAGAAAGCTTGTGACTACGATACTTGATCTTGCCCAGATGAACAGTTTGTACATGATATCTGATATACAGGAAATACATGTGAAAGATACGATTGATCAGATAATAAATGACAATGCATATCTCATTCTTCAGAAAAGTCTTCATGTGGTTAATAATATCCCAAAGAACCATCGGATTTTCATGTCACCCATGCATTTTGAAACCGTTCTTGGAAATCTTATTGGAAATGCAATAAAATATTCTTATATTGATGGTGATGTTATAATAGGTGTAATTGATAAGAATGACTCAATTTTTATTACAATAAAAGATGAAGGAATCGGAATTGAATCAGAAAAAATTTCCAGGGTATTTGAGGAATTTTACCAGGCCGATAACTCTCGTCACGAGCGTGGTTCACATGGCCTGGGCCTGACCATTGCAAAGAGGATTGCAGAGATGTACCATGGCACGATTACGGTTGAGAGTGAAGGAATAGGAAGAGGATCAGTTTTTACTCTTCAGCTAAAGAAGAATCCTGATGTATTTCTCAAAAAAAGAGAAGGATTGATTCATACAATAAAACAACAAAATGATGGAAATGTCAGATAAAACAAATAATGTTATGATCGTCGATGATGATGCCCATGTAAGGATTGCGGTAAGAACGATTCTTTATGATGCCGGGTTTCATGTTATCGCAGCAGATAGTGGAAGCCAGTGTATTGACTTATTAAAAAAAGGATTTACAGGTGTTATCCTACTTGATATAATGATGCCTGAAATGGATGGGTGGGACACCATCCGGGCCATATTGGATAATAAGCTGGAAGAAAATATTGCAATTATCATGCTTACCGCTAAGAATGTTCCTGATAAAAAAATGATTGGTCTTCAGGAGTATGTTGTTGACTATATCACAAAACCTTTTGACAATGAGGATCTTATTCAAAAAACCTCATTTATAATGAGTTATGTACATGACCGGAATAATATGGGAATAACTGCAGAATGAAAATAATTATTATCGGTTCATCAACAGGTGGCCCTTTTATTCTTGAATCTGTTTTTTCTGATTTTCCTGTCATAAATGCAGTAATAATTATTGTGCAACATCTGCCTCCAACTTTTACCAAAGCATTTTACAAACATATCTTTTCACTTACTAAGATGCCGGTT
This sequence comes from Methanospirillum sp., assembly GCA_028695895.1. Lineage (GTDB taxonomy): Archaea > Halobacteriota > Methanomicrobia > Methanomicrobiales > Methanospirillaceae > Methanospirillum. The sequence continues at coordinate 6,225 of JAQVIE010000049.1, forward strand.
TCCATTGTTTCTGAAGGAGAAAAGATAAAAAAACCACATATATATATTGCTCCTGCAGGAAAACATCTTCTTATTGCAAATAACAGAACCTTTTCGCTTAGTGACAAAGAAAAATTACATGGTGTCCGTCCGGCTGTCGACCTGACCATGATGTCTATGTTAAAAAGAACTGAAGATTCTATCATGGGAATTGTACTTACCGGTATGGGACGGGATGGTGCAGATGGCATTAATTATTTACATAACCTTGGTGCTACCACTATTGCACAGGAACCTGCAACGGCACCGATAAAAAGTATGCCTCAGTCAGCAATAGAAACCGGCCTGATTGATTTAATTCTAACTCCGGATAAAATCAGAGATGCGATTATCTCTTTTTAATGGATTAATTGATAAGTCTTTGATGACAAATAATTCATAAATTCCTGTCAGATTAAATGATATCAATGGACTTTCAGGGACAAAATCATGAAGATAAAACAAATATCCAAAATTCTTTTTGTGTTATTATCAATTTTACTTCTGACCTCATTGACTGTCAATGCCAATGAAAATAATACCACAAATCAGACAAACTCTACCCCTGTCAACATAACTACTTTGACCGGTGATATTGAATATCAAGTAGAAGGGACACCTGGTACTAAAGGTGATGGAAGTAAAGTTCCTGTAAGGGGGTATGCAGATGCCGGTCAGCTGACTACCGGATTTTCAGGATATTCAATTGAGGCCGGGAGTGAAAACCAGACACCTTCAGTTGTCATGTCATTTTCCGACAAATCCTCAGTGAGCGGTTTCATTAAAAGCTATTTGAAATCCTTTCATTATGAGAGTGGTACAGATCTCTGATTCTCTGAACTCTCCGTTAGAAAATCAACCCTTTTAATATTCTATCCAAAGGTAATTAATTTGTATACCGGTAATGAAAAGATACTTGGAATTGATCCAGGGTATGCCAGATGCGGATATGGGGTTATTGGTAAAGAACAGAATATCCCTGTTGCATATATTTGGGGATGTATTCAAACAACCCCTAAGACAGGTGATTCACCAGAACGACTGCTGATAATATATGAATCAATTGAAAACCTGATAATTACATATAAACCAGTATGTCTGGTATGTGAAAAGCTCTTTTTTTCCAGAAATACTACTACAGCCATGCAGGTCAGTGAGGCAAGAGGAGTAATTATTCTGGCTGCTGCAAGGCATCATATACCGGTTTATGAATATACTCCAAAACAGGTTAAACTTGCCATAACCGGTTCAGGGAATGCAGAGAAGAAACAGATTCAAATGATGATTACAAGGCTTTTAAGGCTTTCTGATATTCCTAAACCA